>CANFNE010000129.1 GCA_947448105.1 Burkholderiales bacterium | reverse complement strand
ATCACCACCCTGACCAAGCGCATGGCCGAGCAGCTCACCGACTACCTGAGCGACAACGGCGTCAAGGTGCGTTACTTGCACAGTGACGTGGACACGGTCGAGCGGGTGGAAATTTTGCGCGACCTGCGCTTAGGCACCTTTGACGTGCTGGTGGGTATCAACTTGCTGCGCGAGGGCCTGGATATTCCCGAGGTGTCGCTGGTGGCGATTCTGGACGCGGACAAAGAGGGCTTTTTGCGCTCCGAGCGCTCGCTGATCCAGACCATAGGCCGCGCCGCCCGCAACTTGGAGGGGCGGGCGATTTTGTACGCCGACAAGATCACCGACTCCATGGCGCGCGCCATGGGCGAGACCGAGCGTCGGCGCAAAAAGCAGGTGGCCCACAATCTGGAGCGCGGCATCACCCCACGCGCCATTGTGAAAAAAGTGCGCGACCTGATCGACGGCGTTTACAGCGAAAAAGCCGGCAAAGAGGCCGAACGCCTGGAGCGCGACGCCATGGCCCGCGCCCAGGTCGAGGACATGAGCGAGAAAGACGTGTCCCGCGAAATCAAGCGCTTGGAAAAGCTCATGATGGAACACGCCCGCAACCTGGAGTTCGAAAAAGCCGCCCGGGTGCGCGACCAGTTGGGCATTCTCAAGGCCCAGGCCTTCGGCGCGCCGGGGCTGGACAACGTGGTGGTGTTGCCCCTGAAAGCGGGCTAAGAGCGAGCGTGAAATTATTTTGTGACCGTGCAGTCTATTTATCCGAGTAAAACAGTAGGACGCTAGGTATACTCGACTTCGTTAGTCAACTACACCGTCTCCAGGAGTTTGCGATGCGTCTTACCACCAAGGGCCGTTTTGCCGTTACCGCCATGATCGATCTGGGCCTGCGCCAAAGCAGCGGTCCTGTCACGCTGGCGGCCATCAGCCAGCGCCAGCAAATTTCGCTGTCCTATTTAGAGCAGCTGTTTGGCAAGCTGCGCCGCAATGAGCTGGTGGAATCCACCCGTGGCCCGGGCGGCGGTTACACCCTGGCGCGCAAGGCCTCGGACATCACGGTGGCAGAAATCATTGTCTCGGTGGATGAACCCATCGACGCCACCCAGTGCGGCGGCAAAGAGAACTGCCTGGGCGAGGGCAGCCGCTGCATGACGCACGAGCTCTGGGCCACGCTCAACCAGCGCATGGTGGACTTTTTGACCTCGGTCACACTGCAAAAGCTGGTGGACGACCAGTTGGCCAAGGGATTGCAAGTAGAAGAAGCGCCCAGCCTCAAACGCGCCATTTCTGCCATGCCCGTGTCGCAGCCCATACGCATCAACGCGCCCAACTCGGTGTTCGCTCTGGGCAACGCTTTTTCCAAGGCATGAACCAAGGTATCAACAAAGGCCTGAGCGCCACTTTTTAATTCACCGTTTTTTTAGCAGACTGTTATGGACTCCACCCCCCACTTTCCGATTTACATGGACTACAGCGCCACCAACCCCTGCGACGAGCGGGTGGTGGACGCCATGGTGCCCTGGTTGCGCACCCACTTTGGCAACCCTGCCTCCCGCAGCCACGCCTGGGGCTGGGAGGCCGAAGCGGCGGTAGAGAAAGCACGCGAACAAGTGGCAGCCCTTATTGGCGCCGACCCGCGCGAAATCGTCTGGACCTCGGGCGCCACCGAGTCCAACAACCTGGCGCTCAAGGGCGCCGCGCATTTCTACAAGGGCAAGGGCAAGCACTTAATCACGGTCAAGACCGAACACAAGGCGGTGCTTGACACCTGCCGCGAGTTGGAGCGCCAGGGTTTTGAAGTCACCTATCTGGACGTGCAGGAAGACGGCTTGCTGGACCTCGAAGTCTTCAAGTCGGCCATCCGCCCGGACACGATTTTGGCCAGCGTCATGTTTGTCAACAACGAAATCGGCGTGATCCAGGACATTGAGGCCATTGGCACGGTATGCCGCGAAAAAGGCGTGATCTTCCACGTGGACGCAGCGCAAGCCACCGGCCGCGTGGCCTTTGATTTGTCGCAGATGCCGGTCGATCTGATGAGCCTGACCTCGCACAAAACCTATGGCCCCAAGGGCATTGGTGCCTTGTTTGTGCGCCGCAAACCGCGCATTCGCTTAGAGGCGCAAATGCACGGCGGCGGCCACGAGCGTGGCATGCGCAGCGGTACCTTGCCGACACACCAGATCGTGGGCATGGGCGAGGCCTACCGCATTGCCAAAGAGGAAATGGCGACCGAGAACGTCCGCATCCAGGCTTTGCACGACCGCATGTTGGCCGGTCTGGCCGATGTGGAGCAGGTGTTTATCAACGGCAACCTCGAAAAACGCGTGCCGCACAACCTGAACATGAGTTTTAACTACGTCGAAGGCGAGTCCTTGATCATGGGCATCAAAGGCTTGGCGGTGTCGTCCGGGTCGGCCTGTACGTCGGCCAGCCTGGAGCCTAGCTATGTGTTGCGCGCTCTGGGTCGCAGCGACGAACTGGCGCACAGCAGCCTGCGCATGACGATTGGCCGCTGGACGACCGAGGCCGAAATCGACTACGCGGTGGAGACCATCAAGCTCAATGTTGCCAAGCTGCGCGACCTGAGCCCGCTGTGGGACATGTACAAAGAAGGCATCGACATCTCCACCATCCAGTGGGCGGCGCACTGAGCGCCCGGGTCCCAAGCGAATTAACTGTATTGAAGAGGAACTAGCGCAATGGCTTATTCAGAAAAAGTGATCGACCACTACGAAAACCCCCGCAACGTGGGCAGCTTTGAAAAAGGCGACGACTCCGTGGGCACCGGCATGGTGGGCGCACCCGCCTGCGGCGACGTGATGAAGCTGCAGATCAAGGTCAACCCCGTGACCGGCGTGATTGAAGACGCGCGCTTCAAGACCTACGGCTGCGGCTCGGCGATTGCGTCAAGCTCGCTGGTCACCGAATGGGTCAAGGGCAAGACCCTGGACGAGGCTGCGGCTTTGAAAAACAGCCAGATCGCCGAAGAGCTGGCCTTGCCGCCGGTCAAAATCCACTGCTCTATCCTGGCCGAAGACGCCATCAAGGCGGCGGTAGACGATTACAAGAAAAAGCACCTGAACTGATATGGCCGTTTCCCTGACCGAAGCCGCTGCGCGGCACGTCACCCGCTACCTGACCAAACGTGGCAAGGGCGTGGGCGTGCGCCTGGGCGTCAAAACAACGGGGTGTTCGGGCCTGGCCTACCAGCTTGAATACGTGGACGAGCTGGCCCCGGAAGACGTGGTGTTTGAAGGCCATGGCGTCAAAGTGCTGGTGGACCCAAAAAGCCTGGCGTATATCGACGGTACCGAACTTGACTTCGTGCGCGAAGGCTTGAACGAAGGCTTTCGCTTCAACAATCCCAACGAACGCGACAAGTGCGGCTGCGGCGAATCTTTCCGGGTGTGACGGTTTTCTTGTGAACCTGCAAACTGACGACTTTGCGCTGTTTGGCCTGACGCCGCAGTTTTCCCAGGACAGCGCCGCGCTCGACGCCCAGTGGAAGCGCCTGCAAGCCCAGGCGCACCCCGACAAATTTGCCGCCCAGGGTGCTGCCGCCCAGCGCGTGGCTATGCAGTGGTCGGTGCGCATCAACGAGGCCTACCGCCGCCTGAAAGACCCACTTTCGCGCGCCGCCTACCTGTGCGAACTGCACGGCCAGCCCATCAACGCGCACAGCAATACCGCCATGCCCGGCAGCTTCTTGATGCAGCAAATCGCATGGCGCGAAGCGCTGGACGAGGCGAACACGCTGCCTGAACTAGAGGCGCTGGCGGCGTCCGTGCAGGCCACCAAAACTGCCTTGTTGCATGCGTGCGCGCAGGCCCTGGACGTGCAACACGACTTTGCCGCTGCGGTGCTGCCAGTGCGCTGCCTGATGTTTATCGACAAATTTGTCCACGATCTGAACCAGCGCCAAGACGCGCTTGAATAAACTGCACCATGGCGCTTTTACAAATTTCTGAGCCGGGCCAGTCGCCCAATCCCCACGCGCGCCGCCTGGCCGTTGGCATTGATCTGGGCACCACGCATTCGCTGGTGGCTGCGGTGCGCAACGGCGTGGCCGAATGCCTGCCCGACGCCCAAGGCCGGGTGATTTTGCCCAGCGTGGTGCGCTACCTCGACGCCCAGCGCCGCCAAATTGGCTATGACGCGCTGGCGCAGCAAACCAGCGACCCCGGTAACACCATCGCCTCGGTCAAGCGCCTGATGGGCCGGGGACTTGCCGACATCGCCCACGCCGAGCGCCTGCCCTACAGCCTGGTGGCCACGCCTGGCATGGTCAAGGTGCGCACCATGGCCGGCGAAAAAAGCCCGGTGGAAGTGAGCGCCGAGATTTTGGCCACGCTGCGCTTTCGCGCCGAAGACAGCTTTAACGACGATGTGTACGGCGCAGTGATTACCGTGCCCGCCTATTTTGACGATGCGCAGCGCCAGGCCACCAAGGACGCGGCGCAGCTCGCCGGCCTGAACGTCTTGCGCCTGATCAACGAGCCCACGGCCGCTGCCATTGCCTATGGCCTGGACAACGCGTCTGAGGGCGTTTACGCCGTCTACGACCTGGGGGGTGGCACTTTCGATGTATCCATACTGCGTCTGAGCGTGGGTGTGTTTGAGGTGCTGGCCACCGGCGGTGACTCGGCTTTGGGCGGCGACGACTACGACCGGGCGCTGGCCGATTGGATCTTGGCGCAAACCCCGCTGCACGTGAACAGCCAGGAAGACCAGGCGGTGCTGCTCGCTGCGGCCCGTGCGTGCAAAGAAGCGCTGTCTGAGCACCAGATCGCACCGGTGGAAATCGACTTGTCGACCGGACGTATTGATATCTCCGTGAACCGCGCCGAGTTTGAAGCCGCCACTGCCGCCCTGAGCGCACGCACCCTGCAGGCCCTGCGCAAAGTCCTGCGCGACAGCAAGCTGGACAAATCCGATATCCAGGGCGTGGTGATGGTGGGTGGATCTACCCGCATGCCGCATATCCGCGCAGTAGTGGGCGATTTTTTTGGCCAGACGCCGCTGACCCAGCTCAACCCGGATGAGGTGGTGGCGCTGGGGGCGGCGATTCAGGCCAACCAATTGGCGGGCAACGCGACCGCCAACGATTTGTTGCTGCTCGACGTGATTCCTTTGTCGCTGGGCATTGAGACGATGGGTGGTCTGGTGGAGCGCATCGTGCCGCGCAACCAGACCATTCCTACCGCCATGGCGCAAGACTTTACGACCTACCAAGACGGGCAGACGGCGCTGGCGCTGCATGTGGTGCAAGGCGAGCGCGACCTGGTGGCCGACTGCCGCAGCCTGGCGCGCTTTGAGCTGCGTGGCATTCCGCCTATGGTGGCGGGCGCAGCGCGCATCCGTGTCACCTTTACCGTGGACGCGGACGGCTTGCTCAATGTGGCCGCGCGTGAACAGGTCAGCGGCGTAGAGGCAAAAATTGAAGTCAAACCGTCTTACGGCCTGAGCGACGCGCAGATTGCCGAGATGCTGCAAAGCAGCTTTTCAACCGCAGAAGCCGACATGCGCGCGCGTTCGGTGGTCGAGGCGCGGGTGGACGCCCAGCGCATGCTGCTGGCGACCCAAAGCGCGCTCGACGCCGACGGCGATTTGCTGCAAGACGCCGAGCGCCAGGGCATTGAAGCCGCGATGGACACCTTGCGCGCCGTGGCCGACACCGACGACGCTGCCGCCATAGAGGCCCAGACCAAAACGCTGGCCCAAGCCACCGAAGCCTTTGCCGCCCAGCGCATGAACCGGGGCATCGCCCAGGCCTTGTCGGGCAAAAATATAGCGGCCCTTTAACCCGTCGTCACCGCTTTTTCACTGCGAGCCCGCGCCATGCCCATCATCAAAATACTGCCCCACCCCGAATACTGTCCTCAGGGGGCTGAGATTCGCGCCAGCGCGGGCACCTCGATTTGCGAGGCGCTGCTGGAAAACCACATTGCCATCGAACACGCCTGCGACATGAGCTGCGCCTGCACCACCTGCCACGTCATCGTGCGCGCCGGTTTGGCCTCGCTTAACCCGGCTGAAGACGAAGAAGAAGACCTGCTCGACCGCGCCTGGGGCCTGGAGCCCAACTCGCGCCTGAGCTGCCAAGCTATTCTTGCGCAGCAGGACGTGACGGTGGAAATACCCAAGTACTCGATCAACCACGCCAAAGAAAACCACTAGCGCAGGGCTGCTGCGGCAAAATCAGGCATGCGCCAAATATTTTTAGATACTGAGACCACCGGCCTGTACCCTGACCAGGGCGACCGGGTGATTGAAATTGGCTGCGTGGAGCTGTTCAACCGCAAGCTCACCGGCAAAACCCTGCACCTGTACCTGAACCCCGACCGTGAGAGCCACGAAGAGGCCTTGCGCATCCACGGCATCACCACTGAATTTTTGCGCGACAAACCCCGCTTTGCGGCGGTGGCTGACGAATTTCTGGACTTTGTCAGCGACGCCGAGCTGATCATCCACAACGCGCCATTCGACCTGGGGTTCTTGAACAAGGAGCTGTCACTTCTGGGGCGTCCGCCGCTCAAAGACTTTGTCAGTGGCGTGCTCGACACCTTGGTCATGGCCAAGGAAATGTTCCCGGGCAAGCGCAACAGCCTGGACGCTCTGTGCTCGCGTCTGGAGGTGGACAACTCCGGGCGCAGTCTGCACGGTGCGCTCTTAGACGCGGAGCTGTTGGCTGACGTTTACATCAACATGACGCGCGGCCAAGATGCGCTGCTCATGGAGTCTGCTAGTGCAGACGAGCCGGGCGTTGTGCTGGAGCATGTGAACTTGCAAACCTTGGTCTTGCCGGTGATATCCGCCAACGAACAGGAGATAGCCGCCCACGCCACGGTATTGAGCGAACTCGACAAATCCAGCGGCGCCAAAACAACTTGGCGCCTGCACGCCTGAATCCGACCAAAAAAACCGTATAATCTCAGGCTTTCCTGAACCCAATTCAGGGCGGTTAGCTCAGGGGTAGAGCACTGCATTCACACTGCAGGGGTCACAAGTTCGAAACTTGTACTGCCCACAATAATTTATGGTTATAAATCAAGCACTTAGAAGCGATTCTAGGTGCTTTTTTTTGGCCCAAAAGTAGTAAAAACCGGGTTTACTACTTTTGTTAGATTTTTCTTGCTGAATTCATAGGTTTTCCCTCTCAAAATCTATCTCAGTTCTAACCTCT
>CANFNE010000128.1 GCA_947448105.1 Burkholderiales bacterium | reverse complement strand
TCGGCGCGCCAGTTGTACAGCTCTTCTTTGAGCTGGTATTCAATGACCTGGCGCTTTTCTTCCACCACCAAAATCTCTTGCAAGCCGGTGGCAAATTCGCGCGTGAGCTGGGCTTCGAGCGGCCACACCACCGCCACCTTGTGCAGGCGAATGCCCACGCGCTGGCAAGTGGCGTCATCTAGACCGAGGTCAAGCAGCGCCTGGCGCGTGTCGTTAAAGGCTTTGCCGCTGGCCATCAGGCCAAAGCGGTCGTGCGGGCCTTGAATGACGTTGTAGTTGAGCCGGTTGGCGCGGATATAGGCCAGCGCGGCGTACCACTTGGTGTCAAACAGGCGCGCTTCTTGGTCGAGCGCCGCGTCGGGCCAGCGGATGTGCACGCCACCGGGGGGCATCACAAAATCGGTGGGCATCCGGATGCGCACGCGGTGCGCGTCCACGTCCACCGAGGCGCTGGATTCGACAATTTCCTGGATGGTTTTCATGCCCGCCCACACACCCGAGAAGCGGCTCATGGCAAAGGCGTGAACGCCCAAATCCAGCACGTCTTGCACGCTGGCCGGAAAAAACAGCGGCGTGCCGCAGGCCTTAAAAATGTGGTCGCTTTGGTGCGCGGCGGTGGAGCTTTTGGCCACGTGGTCGTCCCCGGCCACCGCTATCACGCCGCCCCAGGGCGTGGTGCCGGCCATATTGGCGTGCTTGAACACGTCCGAGCAGCGGTCCACGCCCGGGCCCTTGCCGTACCAAATGCCAAACACGCCGTCGTATTTATTGACCCCCGGCGGCGCAAAGCCGAGTTGCTGCGTGCCCCACAAGGCGGTGGCGGCCAGTTCTTCGTTGACGCCGGGCTGGAACACCACGTGGTGTTCTTGCAAATGCTTTTGCGCCTTTTGCAGCGCCTGGTCGTAATTTCCCAGCGGCGAGCCGCGGTAGCCGCTGATAAAGCCAGCCGTGTTTTTGCCTGCGGCCAGGTCGCGCACGCGCTGCAGCATGGGCAGACGCACCAAGGCTTGCACGCCGCTCATGAAGGCGGTGCCGGTGCGCAGGGTGTATTTGTCGTCCAGGCTGAGGGCGTGGGGCGCGGGCCGCAGTTGGGCCGCGTTCAATGGGGCGTTCATGGTCAGAAGTCTCCTGAAGGTGGTGGAGCCGCCTTGTGGGCAGCCGTCAATGCAGCCGCGTCCGGATAGGAGGGCTGCGTCTGGCGCGCAGTGTAGTCAAGTCAAAAACAGGTGTGTATCGCCCCGGAGACGGCGCCGTCGTCTTCGATCAACGGCATCCAGCGCCATTTGTCAAAGGTGGTGCAGGGGTGCGACAGACCGAGTGCCACGCGGTCGCCCACGGCGGGCACACGACCTGCGGGGTCAAAGCGCAGGTAGGCGTGCTGGTCGTTCAGGGCGGTGATGCGCCAGTCGGGCGGCGGGCTTCGCGCGTCTTGCAGGCGGCGCACCTGGGGCGCAGCGTGCCACTGCACCGTGGGCAGCGCCAGGTCATAAGAAATGTCGCGCTTGCCGCAAGTCAGCAGCGCCAGGCCCGGCTCGGGCACGGACTGCACCAGCGCCCAGACTTCAAGCGCAGGCAAGAGCGAGTCAAGCAGCCCTTGGCGCTGCTCGACCAGGCGCAGGTAGTGGCGGTAATGTTCGTGGTCGTGCGCCAGATAGCAGCCCGAGCGCAGCACACCGCACACGGGTTGCGAGAGGCCCTGGGCCTGCAAGAGCGGCAGCACCAGATCAAACACGGCCGATCCACCGGCCGAGAGCACGATCTCGCCGGGGGCAAACCAGCCGTTTGCGTCGCAGGCGCGGGCTACCTCCAGCACGCGACGCACCAAGTCGCTCACCTGCACCGGGTCAAGCGTGGGGTCGCACACGGCGGCGTGGCCCTCGTAGCACTCCACGCCCCCCAAGCGCACGGCGGGCGAGGCAGCCAGCGCCTGGGCCAAGGCCAGTGCCTCTTCCAGGCTGCGGCAGCCGGTGCGCTGACCCGCAATGCCCATTTCCAGCAGCACGTCAAAGGGCTCCAGCTGGGTTTGCGTCGCCGCCCATTGTTCAATCAGGCGCAGCTGCGCCAGCGAATCGACCAAAAACCATACCTGCAAACCGGGGTTGTGGCGCAGCAGGTGCTGCAGCCCGGCCAGATCCGCTGCGCCCAGCACCTGGTTGGCAATGATGGCCCGCTGTACGCCCGCCGCCACGCCCACGCTGAGCTGGAACACGGTGGCAAAGGTCAGGCCCCAGGCGCCCGCAGCGAGCTGCAACGCAAACAGCTCGGGCGACATGGTGGTCTTGCCATGCGGCGCAAAGCGCACGCCCTTGCGGTCGGCAAACGCTTGCATCCAGCGCAGGTTGTGCATGAGCGCGCTGCGGCGCAGCACGGCAATCGGATAGGCCAGGTCGTCGTCCAGCACGTGCCAGCCGCGCTGGGCGATGTCGGCCAAGGCGCCGGAGGGGGCGGATTGGGGGAAGCTTTTGGGGTGGTGCGTGGTCAGCGCCATGCAAAGCAATTTTTCGGTGTTGTGAGGCATGTGGCTTGCAAAAAAAGGCCCGCCGGAACGGGCGAGCCTTGGGGCAAGTCAGTGTACCTAGCCAAGACGCGCAGCTGCGCACCGGGCACCGCTCAGTTGGGTTTATTCACTGAAAGCTGAAAGCGCTTGCTGGTCTCGTTCAGACTAACCGTGACGCCCACGCCTTTGAGGGGCAACTGGACGTGCCTGCTATCGGACTGGTTGGGCGTGACGCTGGTATCGGTGCCCG
Source organism: Burkholderiales bacterium (assembly GCA_947448105.1). Lineage (GTDB taxonomy): Bacteria > Pseudomonadota > Gammaproteobacteria > Burkholderiales > Burkholderiaceae_C > Allorhodoferax. Next base: position 4,438 of record CANFNE010000128.1, on the reverse strand, counting down.
CCGCGCGCAATCGAAAGCCGTTATAGGGCGTGTTGTTGGCCAGCGTTTCCGAATGCAAATCTGTAGGAGACAAACCCGTGGTGACGGTGGTACGCACAAAACTAGTGGTAACCAGCGTGGCGTCAGCCACCGAGACAATGGTGGTCGTGCTCGATGTGAGCGGCTTGGCAACCAAGGTGCTGTCCTGCGCGAGAGTCCAGGAGTTAGTGCCGGTGGCGCTCACTACCGGCGCGGACAAGGTGCGTTGTTTGGTGGCGATGTCAAAGCTGTGGTCGTTCCATGTGGTGACGGCCACGATGTCACCCGAGCCGGTTTTGTAGACAAAGCGCTTGCCGCCGGGTGCAGTTTTGCCTTGCTCCGTGATGTAGTAGCCGTTGTCGTCGGTGTTTACGCTGAGGGTGCCGACGGCTTTGGCGGCCTCTGTGCTAGTGAGCGACAGGCACTTGGAGGTATCCCAGTCGTTATTGACACCGCAATACGTCAAACTGCTGGCGGTACCGGTGCTGCCCAACTCGATTTGAATCAGATGCCCGGCGTAGCTGCCTGAAGTACTGGTCGCCTCTAAGGACAGCGCGTTGAACTTGCCCGCGGCATTGGCCAGGGTGTTTAACCCTTTCTGCTCGGGAAAAAGTACAGCCAAACTTGGATGGCCGGAATTCGGACCGTCGATGGAACGCAAGACGCCAAAGCCCGAGGGTGAGACCATAAGATCTACAGGCGATGTGTCAGAAAAGGTCCGATTGCTAAATAGCTGGAAGTGGCATGGATCGTTTTCAACGGCTTTCAAATAGGAGGTTTGGCCGTCTTGATTGGTTCCGGTAAGCTTTTCCGCATCCAGGGTCACGCGGTCGGTACCGTAATGACTGACGTAACGGTACGTCGTGCTGCGCAGGGCCGCACAGCTATCCGCTTTGGGCTTGAGCTGCAAGCTAGCGGGCAAGTTACCGGTATCCGTTGAAGACGTTGTACTTGACGTGGCCCCTGTGCCCGTACTTGCGCTTGCGCCAGCGCTCGCAGCAGAGGAGGCTGCCACCGTGGTGCTGAGGGTCTTGATGTCGGAGCCGCCGGTCGCCAAATTGGTCTTCAAGGTTTCCAGCGCCTTGTCGTAAGTATCCGTGCTGCTGCCGGGCTTGAGGGTGCCCTTGAGCAAGTCGGTATCGCCCAGCGTCGTGATTCCGGCGTCGCTTAAGGTTGCCTTGACATCTATTTGGGCAGCATCCACCTTAGCGGTGGTGACGGCAGTAGTCTTGTTCTCTTTCGACATTGACGTGAAGCTGGCGTAGTAGGTGCTGGTATCGGTGCCCGCCACGCTGGCCAACACCAGCTCGGTCATAGGGGTGATGTTGGCGGTTGCGGTGGTGGCCCCGCTGCTGTCGGCGGCAATTAGGGTGTGATAAACGCTTTTATCGCTGGCCGTGACCTGGCCAAGACAGGGCAGCGTGCCGCCACTGACAGTGACTTTGTAGGTTCCGTCAGAGACCGTTGTACCCGTACCTGTACCGCTTGCGCAGACATATTCCACCTTGCCGCCGCTGATGGCCGCTCCAGAAGCAGCCGTGCCGGAAATAGTGAGGCTATTGCCATTGCCGCCCAAAATGTCATCAGAACTACTGCTGCCCGAGCCCCCACACCCCACCAACACCGCCAGACTGATGCAGCCCAACACGAATAAACCATTTTTCATGAAATTACCTTTCAAATTTGTGAACAAAGGTCGCGCTTTCCACGCGGAAGCGACAGGAAAAATGTAGGTTCTGGTAGGGTTAAAAAGTTCTACACAAAAACGATAAACATATGAAAATAGCAACAATTCACCCGTATAGGTGATAGCCCCTCCTGCCGCAACACCACTACGCCCACCATGGACACACCCACGCCCCGCTTTGCCGAGCAGCTCTCCCTCGTGATCGGGCTGATTTATGAAACTGCCTCGGACGAAAGCCTCTGGCCGCAGTTGCTCGAAGGCATGGCGGGCTTGATCGTCGCGCCGCAAGATGCGACGCGCGCGATACCGGCGGCAGGCTTGGATATAGCGCGCACCATCGACCTCGCGTCTGCCTTGTCGCTGGCCAACAGTGACGCGCAGCAGTATTTGTGGGCCTGCCTGGAGCCCCACTTTGCGCGCAGCCAGCGCATGCAGCAGGAACTCCAAGACATCGAAATTGAGCGCGATTTGCTGGAGCGCGTGATGGACCGGTTGCCTTTGGGCATGGCCATCGTGGACGCCCAGGGAAAGGCCATCAGCATGAACCGCGCCATGCTCTCGCTGGCGCAAACAGGCAGCGGCCTGTGCCTGCAGGCGGGGCATTTGGCATCTATGCCCGCAGACGCTTTGGCCGGCGCGATTGCGCGCGTGCTGGGCCGCCAGCAAGACCACGCCTGTCTGCGCTTGGGGCCAAGCCGTGCGGCCCTTGCCGGGTCCGAACGCACGCCCGGCCCAACGCAAACCCAGGCCGACGCATCCAGCGGTTTGTCGCTGTGGGTCAGCCGCTTTGGGCAAGCCGCAGGCGAAAGCCGCGCCATGGTGCTGGCTGCCAGCCCAGGAAGCCGCGCCTTGTCCGAAGGCGGGCTGAAGGGGTTCTTTGGCCTGAGCCCGGCCGAGGCGCGGCTCACACAGCAATTGGCTTTGGGACACAGCATGGAGGATGCAGCCAAGGCGCTGGGGGTGAGCCCAAACACCGCGAAGACACAACTCAAAAAAGTGTTTTACAAGGTCGGCGTGAAACGCCAGTCCGAGTTGCTACAAGCCATTTACGCCAGCCCCTTGTGGCTGGACATGGGGCCGCAAAGCCGCCGCATGCAGCCCCGGCGCGCCGCGCCGCAGGCGGCCTTGGGCGACATGGACACGCTGCCAAAGGGCCAGGGCATGCGCTTGCCCGACGGGCGTTGGATGGCCTGGTCTGACAGCGGCGACCCACAGGGTTGGCCGGTGCTGCTGTGCCACGGGTTTATCGGCTCAGGCCATGAGCGTCACCCTGATGCATCGCACTTGCGGGCCTTGGGCATTCGGCTGCTGATCCCCGAGCGTCCAGGTTGCGGCGACTCGGACTACCTTGCTGCGCGCACCATTGCCGACTGGCCCGCTGATGTTGCGCATCTTCTACGCCATCTAGGGATCGAGACCTTCGGTGTTGTTTCTTGGCAATTTGGGGCGCCGTATGCACTGGAGTTGGCCCGCGCCATGCCGAACCGCGTGCGAGCCTTAAGCCTGGCCTCGCCACCGGCACCGGTCGCAGGCATCCGGGACTTGCGCCATTACGCGGGCGACGGTGCGTTTCTGATGGGCGTGGCCTTTTACACACCGCGTCTTCTGCTCCCAACCTTGCGCGCCGTAGTCAGCGCGGTACTGCGCAATGTATTTACCGTCATCGATAACGAGTTGTCCAAAGAGCCGGCAAGCGCCGTCGTCAATGACCCGCAGTTCAGGGCGCAGCGCGCCCGCACTTTGCAAAAAGCCGCGAAAAACGGCGCGAAGTGTGCGCAGGCCGAGATGCTGGCCGTTTTTCAAACCTGGAAAACCGACTACCCGGCGTGGGCATTCCCCACCACCGTATGGCACGGCGACGCTGACCCGCAAGTGCATTGGCAGGCGGGCCAGCGGTTGGCCGCCTTGGTACCGGGTGCTGTGCTGCAACGGGTGCCAGGCGCGGGCCACTTTCTCTTGTTTTCGCACTGGAAAGCGATCCTGGGTGCGCTCAAAGACAGTGTGGTGCCAAGCCGCAGCGCTGGCACGCCAGGCTTCACTTCGGCCACAACACCCACATCTGCAGCGGCTGCTTGAGCCGCCCGGCCAGCTCACCCGCCTGCGCGCCCCAGCCCGCAAAGTAGTCGGCGCGCACGGCGCCGGTAATAGCACTGCCGGTGTCTTGGGCAATCACCAGCTTTTGCAACTGCGTTTGCGCGCCCGCAGACACCAGCCACACCGGCGTGCCGTAGGGCATGCTTCCCGGGTCAATGGCAATCGAGCGCCCGGCGGTGAGCGCCACGCCCTGCGCACCGCGCGGGCCGTAGTCGGCATCCATGTCGCCCAGCGGCTCTTCGCGAAAGAACACCATGCGCGGATTGCTCCACAGCAGCTCTTGCTGGCGCTGCGGGTTTTGCGCCAGCCACGCTTTGATGCCGGGCCAGGAGGCGTCTTTCACCAAGCCCTGGTCGAGCAGCCATTTGCCTACGCTCTTGTAGGGCTGCTCGTTGGTGCCGGCAAAGGCCAGGCGCGAGGTGCGGCTGCTTCCATCGGCTTGCAACACGCGCATGCGCCCGGAGCCCTGGATTTGCAAAATCATGGCGTCCACCGGGTCGGCCACATAGGCCACGGCCCGGCCTTTGAGGGCGGCCTGGGCTTCGGGCAGCGTGTCCATTTCCTGGCGCGTGTACCAGGGCTTGCGGCTGGTCAGGCCTATGGGCGGGGCGTACAACGGCACGCCAAAGCCAGGCTGCG
>CANFNE010000127.1 GCA_947448105.1 Burkholderiales bacterium | reverse complement strand
TCTACCTGGGCCATCACCCAGCCGCCAAAAATATCGCCGTTGGCATTGCAGTCCCCGGGCATGGGAATGACTTTGAGCACCAGCACCTGGTCGGTGGGAAGCTCTACCGTGGCAGCAGCGTGTGTGGCGGGGGGCAGTGTGGACATGGGCACAATCGGAGTTTGATGTTTTGAATTGTCTCCCATGCGTTCTTTTGGCCCTTCTGCCGACTCTCCCCGCCACGCACCACTGGCTTCAGGCGCAGCAGCGGCCACGCCCTCCAGTCTCAAGGCCAGTGACTGGGGCACCTTGCAGCGCTTGTTTCCGTATTTGTGGGCCTACAAATGGCGGGTGATGGCGGCGCTGTCGTTGATGATTGGCGCCAAGGTGGCCAATGTGGGCGTGCCGCTCTTGCTCAAAACCCTGGTCGACACCATGAGTCCCAAGCCCGGCGAAGCGGCCGCAGTGCTGGTGGTGCCAGTGGCTCTGTTGGTGGCGTATGCGGCGCTGCGCCTGTCTACCTCGTTGTTTGCCGAACTGCGCGACCTGGTGTTTGCCAAAGCCACCGAAGGGGCGGCGCGCAGCATCTCGCTGGGCGTGTTTCGCCACCTGCACGCCATGAGCCTGCGCTTTCACCTGGACCGCCAGACCGGCGGCATGACGCGTGACATCGAGCGCGGCACGCGCGCGGTGCATTCGCTGGTGTCGTATTCGCTTTACAGCATCATCCCCACGCTGATCGAGGTGGGGCTGGTGCTGACCTTGCTGGCGGTCAAGTTTGATGTCTGGTTTGCCGGCATTACCGTCATCGCGCTGGTGCTGTACATCAGTTTCACCATCACCATGACCGAGTGGCGCACCCAGTTTCGCAAGCGCATGAACGAGCTCGATTCCAAGGCCCACACCCGCGCCATTGATTCACTGCTCAATTTTGAGACCGTCAAATACTTCAACAACGAAGAGTTCGAAGCCCTGCGTTACGACGACAACCTGGAGCGCTACCGCCAAGCCGCGCTCAAGAGCCAGCGCACCCTGAGCATTTTGAATGCCGGCCAGCAGCTCATCATCGCCAGCGGCTTGGTGGCCATGCTCTGGCGCGCCACCCAGGGAGTGGTCGATGGGCGCATGACGCTGGGCGACCTGGTGATGGTTAACGCCTTCATGATCCAGATCTACATTCCGCTCAATTTTCTGGGCGCGATTTACCGCGAACTCAAGCAAAACCTGGCCGACCTGGAAAAAATGTTCACCCTGCTCGAGCGCGAACAAGAAATCGCTGACGCGCCCGACGCCCACGCGCTGCTTTTGCCCCAGGGCGCAGCGAGCGCCAGCGTGCGTTTCGAACACGTGGACTTTGCCTACGACCCGGCGCGCACCATTCTTCATGACATTAGCTTTGAAATTCCGCCGGGCAAAACCGTGGCCGTGGTCGGGCCCTCGGGCTCAGGCAAGTCCACGCTGGCACGGCTGCTCTATCGCTTTTACGATGTTCAGCACGGCAGTATTGCGGTCGCAAACCAAGACATACGTACCCTGACGCAGGCCAGCCTGCGCGCGGCCATTGGCATCGTGCCGCAAGACACGGTGCTGTTCAACGACACGGTGCAATACAACATCGCCTATGGCCGGCCCGGCAGCAGCCTGGCCGAGGTGCAGGCCGCCGCACGCGCGGCGCACATTGATGCTTTTATTGCCAGCACGCCCGCCGGTTACGACACCATGGTGGGCGAGCGCGGGCTCAAGCTCTCGGGCGGCGAAAAGCAGCGTGTGGCCATTGCCCGCACTTTGCTTAAAAACCCGCCCATCCTGATTTTTGACGAAGCCACCAGCGCGCTGGACTCGGCCAACGAACGTGCCATCCAGGCTGAACTTGCCCGCGTGGCGCAAAACAAAACCACGCTGGTGATTGCCCACCGCCTGTCCACCGTGGTGGACGCGCACATGATTTTGGTGATGGACGCAGGGCGCATCATTGAGCGCGGCAGCCACGCTGAACTGCTGCAAGCCCAGGGCCGCTACGCCCAGATGTGGGCCTTGCAGCAAAGCGGCGAATAAGCGGCGATTGCCCAGGACAGCGCCCACCATGGAAACCAAATGGCTTGAAGACTTTGTCTCACTCGCTGAAACCCGCAGTTTCAGTCGCTCCGCCCAACTGCGCCACGTCACACAGCCTGCGTTTTCGCGCCGCATCCAGTCGCTCGAAGCCTGGGCGGGCGCGGACCTGGTGGACCGCAGCTCCTACCCCACGCGCCTGACTGCCGCAGGCGCCGTGCTGTACGAGCAAGCGCTGGAAGTCCTGCAAGCCCTGCAAACCACGCGCGCCATGCTGCGCGGCCATACCGCACCAGGCCAGGACGTGGTGGAGTTTGCGGTGCCGCACACACTTGCTTTCGCCTTCTTTCCTGCCTGGGTCTCCGGCCTGCGCGCGCACTTTGGGCCCCTTAAAAGCCGCCTGATCGCACTCAATGTGCACGACGCCGTTACCCGTCTGGCCGAAGGCAATTGCGACGTGCTCATCGCCTACCACCACCCCTCGCAGCCCTACCAATTGGGCCCGGACCGCTTTGACATGGTCAGCCTGGGCCAGGAAGTGCTCGCGCCCTACGCCATACCCGACGCCCACGGCGCGCCGCTGTTCTTGCTGCCGGGCAAACCGGACCAGCCGCTGCCCTATTTGGCCTATGCCGAAGGCGCGTATTTGGGCCAGATGGTGGATTTGATTTTGAAGGGTGCGCCTGCGGCTATTCATCTGGACCGGGTGTACGAGACCGACATGGCCGAGGGCCTCAAGGCCATGGCTTTGGAAGGCCACGGCGTGGCCTTTTTGCCGCACAGCGCGGTGCAAAACGAGCTGCGACAGCACAAGCTGGTCAGCGCCCTGCCACCCGAACTGGCCAGCATGCAAATCACCATGGAAGTGCGTGCCTACCGCGAGCGGCCGCACCTTCAAGAGCAGCGCCGCCCTGGCACGGCGCCCCAACGCGTGCCCGCCAGCGATGCGCCGCACAGTGCCCAGGCGCTGTGGGATTACTTGCGCGCCAGTCGCCCTCGTTGACACCCGCTCGTGCGGCGAGCGCCCACGGGGCCGCAGCGATGCCGGCCCTGGGACGAGTTCTGGGACAAGTTCTGGGACGGGCTCTGGGACAATAGCGTTTTGCAGCGGCGCTTTGCCGTGGCGCCCCTGTACCTGACCTCCTTCTTGTCCCCATGCTATGACCACCACTTCCCCCACCCTGACGCTGACCCGCCCTGACGACTGGCATGTGCACCTGCGCGACGGCCAGGCGCTGGCCACCGTGGTGCCACACACCGCCGCCCAGTTTGGCCGCGCGGTGGTCATGCCCAACCTCAAACCGCCTGTGACCACCGCGCAGCAGGCCCTGGCCTACCGCGCGCGCATTCTGGCCGCCGTGCCCGCAGGCGTGGACTTTGAGCCGTTGATGACGCTGTACCTGACCGACAAGCTGCCGCCCGACGAGATCGCCCGCGCCAAAGACGCTGGTGTGGTGGCAGTCAAGCTCTATCCGGCCGGTGCCACCACCAACAGCGATGCGGGGGTCACTGATTTGCGCAAAACCTATCCCACGTTAGAGGCCATGCAGCGCGCGGGCATGCCGCTCCTGGTGCACGGCGAGGTGACCGACGGCGAAGTGGACTTGTTTGACCGCGAGGCGGTGTTCATTGACCAGCAGCTCATCCCGCTGCGCCGCGATTTTCCGGGCCTGAAAATCGTGTTTGAACACATCACCACACAGGACGCTGCGCACTACGTGCAAAGCGCAGGCCCCCTCACGGCGGCCACGATTACGGCGCACCACCTGCTCTACAACCGCAATGCGATTTTCAAAGGCGGCATCCGCCCGCATTACTACTGCCTGCCGGTCTTGAAGCGCGAAACCCACCGGCTGGCGCTGCTTAAGGCCGCCACCAGCGGCTCGCCCCAGTTCTTCTTGGGCACCGACAGCGCGCCGCACGCCGCGCAGCTCAAAGAGCACGCCAGCGGCTGCGCCGGTTGCTACACCGCGCACGCCGCCATTGAGCTGTACGCCCAGGCCTTTGATGCCGCCGGTGCGCTGGACCGGCTGGAAGGATTTGCCAGCTTTTTTGGCCCCGACTTTTACGCCTTGCCCCGCAACGCCGGCAAAGTCACCCTGCGCCGCGAAAGCTGGACGCCGCCCGAGGGCTACGCCTTTGGCGACGCGGTGCTCAAGCCCCTGGCCGGTGGTGAAGCCCTGCAGTGGCGCCTGGCTTAGACTCCATCGACTGGGCAGCGCCCTGGCTGGCGCCTTGGTGCGCCCAAGGCCAGGCGCTGGCCGCGCAGGCCTTGGCGGGCGCTGATTGCGCGCAGGTGCTCAACGCCTCTTGCGGCGCCGATAGCCCGGTGCGCTTTGTGCCCCAGCAGGCGCTGCCTGCGGGCGAGGCCTACGAGGCCTTTATCTACCGCACGCGCCAGGTGCCCACGCGGGAGGGTTTGCACGACTTTTTTAACGGTCTGTGCTGGCTGCATTTCCCCCACACCAAGACGCGGCTCAACGCCTTGCAGGCCGAGCAGATTGCGCGCAGCGGCATCCACAGCGTGCGCGGTCCGGCGCGCGACGGCATTACCGTGTTTGACGAAAACGCTGCTTTTTTGCAGGCGCCCGACGCCCTGTGGGACGCGCTGGTGGCCAAGGACTGGACGCGCCTGTTTCTGACCCTGCGCCCGCTGTGGGCGCAGGCGCAACTCGTCTTGTTCGGCCACGCGCTGCTGGAAAAGCTGGTGGCGCCGCGCAAGGGCATTACCGCCCATGTGTACCGCGTGCACGCCAGCGCGCCGGGCCTGGCCCCCATGGACGCCTGGATGGCGCACGACCTGAGCGCCGCCAAGCTCGCCGCCAAACCCTTTGCCCATTTGCCGGTGCTGGGCGTGCCCGGCTGGTGGGCGGCCAACGCCGAGCCTGGCTTTTATGACGACCCAGCTGTGTTTCGTGCCCCGCGCCTGCCCGAGGGCCCCAGCGCCTAAAAGCCGCAGTTTTTCTGGGCCCAAAAACCGGCGCTGCGCTTGCGTTTGGCAAGCCCGGCCCTAATATGCCCGCCATGGGTCTGCGCTGCACGCGCGGAAAGTGCCACTTGTAGAAAGCGATGTGTATGAAACGTATTTTGTTGTTGGTGCTGACCAACGTTTTGGTGGTGGTGGTGCTGGGCATCGTGGCGAGCTTGCTGGGTGTCAACCGCTACCTCACGGCCAACGGCCTGAACCTGGGCGCCTTGCTGGGCTACGCGCTGGTGATGGGCTTTGGCGGCGCGTTTATCTCCCTCTTGATCAGCAAGCCCCTGGCCAAATGGAGTTCGGGCGTGCGCGTGATTGAGCAGCCGCAAAACGCCGACGAGGCCTGGATATTGGACACGGTGCGCAAGTTGGCCGACAAGGCGCAGATTGGCATGCCCGAGGTCGGCATTTTTGAGGGCGATGCCAACGCTTTTGCCACCGGCGCATTCAAAAACTCGGCGCTGGTGGCGGTGTCCACCGGCTTGCTGCAAGGCATGACGCGCGAAGAGGTCGAGGCCGTGATCGGCCACGAAATCGCCCACGTGGCCAACGGCGACATGGTCACCATGACGCTGATCCAGGGCGTGATGAACACCTTTGTGGTGTTCTTGAGCCGCGTGATCGGCTACGCCGTGGACAGCTTTTTGCGCAAGGGCGACGACCGCGACACGGGTCCCGGCGTGGGCTACTGGATTACCACCATCGTGCTCGATATCGTGCTGGGCTTTGCCGCCGCCATGGTGGTGGCCTGGTTTTCGCGCCACCGCGAGTTTCGGGCCGACGCCGGTGCGGCGCAGCTGATGGGTCGCAAGCAGCCCATGGTCAATGCACTGGCGCGCCTGGGCGGCCTGCACACCGGCGAGTTGCCCAAGAGCGTGGCGGCCTTTGGCATTGCCGGGGGCATCGGCCAGCTGTTTAGCACCCACCCGCCGATTGAAGAGCGGATTGCGGCTTTGCAAAACAGCTAATTTCTGCGGCCCATTGCCGCCCAAGCGAGCCCCGACTCTGTGCGGTGCTCGCTTTTTTTATGCTTGAATTAGTGGCGCCTCAAGGCAGCAAATCCATAGCCAGCGCCTCCGCCACCTTGATGCCGTCCACCCCCGCCGACAAGATGCCCCCGGCGTAACTCGCCCCTTCGCCCGCCGGGTACAGGCCGCGCACATTGGTGCTTTGCAGGTCCTCGCCACGCGGCAGTTTGAGGGGGCTCGAAGTCCGGGTTTCCACGCCGGTGAGCACCGCATCGGCCATGTCAAAGCCTTTGATCTTGCGGCCAAACACCGGCAGCGCTTCGCGGATGGCTTCAATCGCATAGGCCGGCAGGCTGCTGGCCAGGTCCACCAGTTTCACGCCCGGCTGGTAGGAGGGCTGCACCGTGCCCAGCGCGGTGGACGCGCGCGCGGCCAAAAAGTCACCCACCAGTTGCCCTGGCGCGTGGTAGCTGGCGCCGCCGTGCACATAGGCGGCTGATTCGAGCTTGCGCTGCAGGGCGATGCCCGCAAGTGGGTGCGCGCGGCTGGCGCTGGGTGCCTGGCCGTCCAAGAGTGCGCGCGCCTCGTCCGCATAGCGCGCGCCGTCCGCTTCGCCAAAGGCGGCCACAAAGCTGGCCTCGTCGTGCGGGTAGTCGGCCGGGTCAATGCCCACCACGATGCCCGCGTTGGCGTTGCGCTCGTTGCGCGAATACTGGCTCATGCCGTTGGTCACCACCCGTTCGGGCTCGGAGGTGGCGGCCACCACCGTGCCGCCGGGGCACATGCAAAAGCTGTAAACGCTGCGGCCGTTATTGGCGTGGTGCACCAGCTTGTAATCGGCCGCGCCCAAGAGCGGGTGGCCGGCGTGGCGGCCCCAGCGGGCGCGGTCGATCACGCCTTGCGGGTGCTCAATGCGAAAGCCCACCGAGAACGGCTTGGCCTGCATGGCCACGCCCTGCGCCCAAAGCATGGCAAATGTGTCACGCGCGCTGTGGCCCAGGGCCATGACCACGTGGTCGGCGGACAGCTCTTGCAGCGCGCCGCTGGCCAGGTCCAGCACCTGCAGGCCGGTGATGCGGCGCACCTCGCCCTCAGGCGCCGTGCGGGTGGTGGTGCGGATGTCGGTCACCCGCTGGCCAAAGCGCACTTCACCGCCCAGGGTGATGATGCGCGCGCGCAGGTTTTCCACCACCTTGACCAGCTTGAAGGTGCCAATGTGCGGGTGTGCTTCC
>CANFNE010000126.1 GCA_947448105.1 Burkholderiales bacterium | reverse complement strand
GCCAGCGAAAAACACAGGGCCGTGGCCAGCGCCACCACCACGCCGTAGCCCACCAGCGTGCCCATTTGCAGCACGGTTTTGGCCTTGTCGGCGTAAATCACCACGGTGGACATGGTGGCCGGGCCGGTGAGCAGCGGAATGGTCAGCGGCACCACCGCGATGCTGGCGCCCATGGCGGCTTTTTCCACGCCGTCTTGCAGTTCGTGGGAACTGGTCTTGGCCTCGGCCGGTTGGGCGTTGAGCATATTGAGCGCGCTTGTCAAAAGCAGCATGCCGCCGCCGACCTGAAAGCTGGCCAGCGAAATCCCAAAAAACTCCAAAATTTGCAGCCCCGCCAGGGCGCTCACGGCAATCACCACAAAGGCGCTGAAGGACGAGACCTGGATGGTGTTGCGCCGCTGCGCTGCCGAGAAATTCTGGGTGTAGTGGATGAAAAACGGCACGATGGCCAAGGGGTTGACGATGGCCAGCAGCGTTACCAGTGGTTTGAGGTCCATGGAGCTTCCAAATCGGGCCAGCGGCCCTGGGCTGGGCATGGTACCTCAGCGCCTGCGCGCGCACCCTAGAGGTGGAGGTAGTGTTTGCGCCAAAAAAAGCCCATCAGCACAGCAGCGATCAGCGCCATGCTGCCCATGGCCCACCAGAACCCGTAGGCCAGGTGCAGCACCGGCATGAACTCGAAATTCATACCAAAAATACCGGCCAGCAGGTTCAGCGGCAAGAACACAGCGGTGAGTGCCGTGAGGGTGCGCATGATGTCGTTGGTGCGGTGGCTTTGCGCGCTGAAGTGCATTTGCACCGCTGTTTCCGCGTTTTGTTCCAGGCGGCGTACGTGGCGCACCACCCGCTCTATGTGCTCCAGCACGTCGCGGCTGCGCACCTGCAGCAGCTCGCGCTCGCGCAAGGCGGCGTCGCCTTGCGGGTCGGGCCAGGTTTTGAGGGCCTCGATCCAGTCCTGGATGCTGGCGCGCTGGTCTTCGCAGACTTCATCGAGCTGGTGCAGCACCAGGCGCGCGTCCAGCAGGGACGCCCAGTTGTTAAAGCGGGTCTTGGGGTTGAGCAGCTGCGCCTGCCAGTGGTCGAGCTGGCGCGTGAGTTCGCGGCGCAAGGCCAGGTAGCCGTCCACCATGTGGTTGACCACGCGCAGCATCAGGTCGGCCGGACCGGTGGGCGCATGGGCACCCGCTGCGTGCGACTTAGCGCTGGCGTTTTGCAGCAGCTTGGCCGCATAGCCATCGCGCACCGCGCAGTCGGCGGGGTGAACGGTCAGCAGCACCCGATCCATCACGGCAAAGCCGACCGGGCTGGTGTCGATATGCCGCAGGATGGGTGGCCCGCTGCGCTTGGCATGGTGTGCATTTGCGGTGTCAGCCCCGGCACCGGCCGCCAGACGGCGAAACACCAGCAGGTCGTATTCAGAGGTGTAGTCGTAGTGCGAAGGCAGTTGCGCATTGAGCAGATCGCTGACATGCAGGTCCAGCAGTTGCAGGCCGCACAGGGCTTGCAAAGAGGATTGCAGTGGCGCTAACTGGGTCTCAAATTCGCTGCGTTCGCAGGCGATCCAGACAAAGCCATGGGGCGGCAGGCCGCGGTCTTGCAGGCTTTGCAGTGAACTGCTTTCCTGCACGGTGTCGCCCTGAATGGCAAAAATTCGCATCGACAAGCTCCTTGGCCCCGGCGCGGTGCCGGACCCGGGGGTGATCAGGCCTGGAGCGCGCGCGCCGCGTCCAGCGCGAAATAGGTCAGCACGCCGTCGGCGCCAGCGCGCTTGAAGGCCAGCAGGCTCTCGAGCATCACCGCGTCATGGTCCAGCCAGCCGTTGTGCGCGGCGGCTTTGAGCATGGCGTATTCGCCTGAGACCTGGTAGGCAAAGGTCGGCACCTTGAACTCGTCCTTGACGCGGCGCACCACGTCCAGGTAGGGCATGCCGGGTTTGACCATCACCATGTCGGCGCCTTCGGCAATGTCCATGGCCACTTCGCGCAGGGCCTCGTCGGTGTTGGCCGGGTCCATCTGGTAGACCTTTTTGTTGCCCTTGCCCAGGTTGCCCGCCGACCCGACTGCGTCGCGGAAAGGACCGTAAAACGCGCTGGCGTACTTGGCGCTGTAGGCCATGATGCGGGTGTGCACCAGCCCTTGCGCTTCCAGCGCCTGGCGGATGGCGCCAATGCGCCCGTCCATCATGTCGCTGGGCGCCACGATGTCCACCCCGGCGTGTGCCTGGGTGAGTGCCTGCTGCACCAGCACGGCGGTGGTCTCATCGTTGAGGATGTAGCCTTCGGTGCCGGGGCGGGTGTCGGGCAGGCCGTCCTGGCCGTGGGTGGTAAAGGGGTCCAAGGCGACGTCGGTCATCAGGCCCAGCCCGGGAAACTCTTTTTTCAGCGCCCGCACGATGCGCGGTACCAGGCCGTCGGGGTTGAGCGCCTCGGAGCCGTCATAGGTTTTGAGCGAGGGGTCGATCACCGGAAACAGCGCCATTACCGGGATTTCGAGCTTGGCGCAGGCCTCTGCCACGGGTAACAACAAGTCCAGGCTCAAGCGCTCGACCCCCGGCATGGACGCGATGGGTACGCGCTGGCCCTGGCCCTCGACCACAAAGACCGGGTAGATCAGGTCGTGCGCCGTGAGTGCGTTTTCGCGCACCAGGTTGCGGGTAAAGGTATCGCGGCGCAGGCGACGCGGGCGGCCAAGGGGAAAGGGTGCGGGAGCGATCATGCGCAAAATTGTGCCTGACTTTTGGCGGCTTGCGGGCGTGTTTCAGTGAAACGTCGTCCGAGTCGGCGCAGAGACGCGCCCACAAATTTACCGTGTTACACAAAAATTTGTGATTTTTAACAGCAAGAACATTTTTTTGTCACATTCGTTGAAAGTCTGATATTCTTGAGTCTGGACACTTCGGTGTCCCCCGCTTTTCCTCCCTGAGCGGGGCCTTGATGTGTGACAGCAAATAGGCTTAATACCCCGGCCCACGTGCTGGGGTTTTTTTTGGCCCGCGCCACGGCAGCCCTCTGGCGCTCGCAGCGCACGGGTGCCCTGCGACTACACTTTGGCCATGCTCTGGGTCAAATCTTTCCATATTGTTTTTGTCGCAAGCTGGTTCGCCGGTTTGTTTTACCTGCCGCGCATCTTCGTCAACTTGGCGATGGTGGAGCCGGGTTCGGTGGCCGAGCGCGCGCGCCTCCTGTTGATGGCGCGCAAGCTGCTGCGCTTTAGTAACTTGCTGGCCGTGCCTGCGCTGGCCTTGGGCTTGTGCTTGTGGCTGTGGTATGGCGTGGGTTTGGGGCCGGGCAACGGCTGGATGCACGCCAAGCTCGGTGTCGTGCTGCTTGCCGTGGGCTACCACCATTCCTGCGCCCGTATTCTGCGTAAATTCGAGGTTGACGCCATGCACCGCAGCCACGTCTGGTTCCGCTGGTTCAATGAAGCACCGGTGCTGATGCTGGTGGCCGCCGTGCTGCTGGTGGTGCTCAAACCCTTTTAGGCGCGGCTGGGGTCATGCGCAAGTCCGCAGCCTGGCCCGTGACCTGGATGTACATCGCCTTGGTGGTGTATGCCAGCCTTTACCCCTTTACCAATTGGCGTGACCAGGGCATCGCGCCGTGGTCTTTTTTGTGGGCGCCGTGGCCGCGCTATTGGTCGGGCTTTGATGTTGCACTCAATCTGGTGGGCTATATGCCGCTGGGGGCCTTGCTGGTGTTGCTGGTGTTGCGCAGCACCCAGCGCAGCGCACCGGTTCTGATAGCAACGCTGTGCGCAGCAGCGCTGGCGTTGTCGATGGAAAGCCTGCAAAGCTACTTGCCCCAGCGTGTGGCCTCGCGCGAGGATTGGCTGCTCAACAGCGCGGGTGCCACTGTGGGCGCGTTGCTGGCGCTGGCCCTGGCACGCGCGGGTTGGCTCGCCTGGTGGGACGCATGGCAGCGGCGTTGGCTGGCGCCCCAGTCGCGCGGCGTGCTGGCGCTGCTGCTGGCGTGGCCGGCGGCTTTGCTGTTTCCGGCGGCTGTGCCCTTTGGCATGGGGCAGGTCTGGAGCCGACTGGCCGACTCTATGGACACGCTGCTGGCCTGGGCTGCCCTGGCGCCGCAGACTGCAGCGGTGCCGGTGCCGGTGCGCGCTGCACTGGCGCCGAGTTCAGAGCTCGCGTGCGTGGCACTTGGCCTTTTGGTGCCGTGTCTGCTGGGTTTTTGCGTGGTGCAGTCGGTGCGCCACCGGGTGACGCTGGTGTTGCTGCTGCTGGCGGTCGGTTTTGCCGCGACCGGTTTGTCGGCGGCGCTGAGCTGGGGTCCCAGCCACACCTGGGCCTGGCTCAATCCCACTACCGGTGCGGGCGCCGCATTGGCCTTGGCCTTGGCCTTGGCGCTGGCGCCGGTTCCTGCCAGGGTGAACGCGTCTGTGGCGCTGTTGGCCCTGGGCCTGAGTGTGGGTTTGCTCAACCAGGCGCCAGACAGCCCCTACTTTGCCCAAACCCTGCAGGCCTGGGAGCAGGGCCGCTTTATCCGCTTCCACGGTTTTGCCCAATGGCTGGGTTGGGCCTGGCCTTATGCCGCCATGGGCGTGGCCCTGGCGCATGTCGCCGGGCGCGGCCCGCGCCACTAAAATTGGCGCATGACCGATGCCCTGCCCCCAAGTGCCGCCGAAAAACCCTATTTCGAGCGGCACATTTTTTTCTGCCTTAACGAACGCAAAAACGGCGAGGACTGCTGCGCGCAACACCAGGCCCAAGCGGGCTTTGACCGCTGCAAGCTGCTGGTGCGCCAAGCGGGTATCTCCGGCCCCGGCCAGGTGCGCGTTAACAAGGCTGGTTGCCTGGACCGCTGTGCCGCAGGCCCGGTGGCCGTGGTCTACCCGGAAGGCGTTTGGTACACCTATGTGGACGCGTCCGACATTGATGAAATCGTTAACGCGCACCTGATCGGTGGCCAGGTGGTGGAGCGCCTGTTGGTGCCGCCACACCTGGGGCACTGAAGCGGCATGAACCCGCGCACCGCTAAAACCACGATTCCGGGCCCGGTCGGAACATTGGAGCTGTTGATCGACGCGCCCGACCTGCCCCCCGGCCAGGCACCGCGCGGCGTGGCGGTGATCGCGCACCCGCACCCTTTGTTTGGCGGCACCATGGACAACAAGGTGGTGCAAACGCTGGCGCGCGCCTTTGTGCAGTGCGGCTGGCAGGCGGTGCGCTTCAATTTTCGCGGCGTAGGCGCCAGCCAGGGCGGCTACGACGCGGGCCGGGGTGAATTGCAGGACTTGCTGGCGGTGGTGGCGCACTGCGCACCCTTGGGCGATTCTGGTGAACCGGGTGCGCTGGCGCTGGCGGGTTTTTCTTTTGGTGCTTTTGTCACCAGCTGCGCGGCAGCGCAGCTGGCCACAGAGCGGCCTATAGCCAATCTGGTGCTGGTGGGCACCGCTGCGAGCCGTTTTGCGGTGGCGCCCGTGCCGGCCGTTTTGCACCCGCGCACGCTGGTCGTCCATGGCGAGCAGGACGACACGGTGCCGCTGACCGATGTGATGGCGTGGGCGCGGCCCCAAACGCTGCCGGTGACGGTGATCCCTGGGGTCGAACATTTCTTTCACGGACAATTGCCCCTCTTGCGCGGCCTGGTGGTGCGGCATCTGGGCGCACCCTGAGGGCCTGAGGCGCCGCCTATGCCCCCGGCGCGGTGCATGTCCGTGGCGCCGGACTGCCGCCTCGGACATGCCAATTTCCATTCTTTTCTCTTTTTAGCTCTGTAAATACAAAATATGCGTTCTTTGATTGCCCTTGTTCTGGCTGCGTGCTGCATTGCGGCGTCTGCCCAAACCCCGCAGCCGCCTGAAATTGCAGCACGCTCTTACTTGCTGCTCGATGTCACGGCGAACCAAATCCTGGCGGCCAAGGACATTGACTCGGCCATGGAGCCGGCATCGCTGACCAAGCTGATGTCCGCGTACCTGGTGTTTGACGCCCTGAAGTCGAAAAAAATCAGCCTCACGCAGACCTTTGGCGTGAGCGAGCGGGCCTGGAAAATGCCGGGTTCGCGCATGTTTATTGACCCCAAGATGCAGGTGCCGGTGGAAGACCTGATCAAAGGCATGGTGGTGCAGTCGGGCAACGATGCCACCATGGCGCTGGCCGAAGGCGTAGGCGGCGACGTCGCCCATTTTGTGCAGATGATGAACAGCCAAGCCCAGATTCTGGGCATGAAATCCACCAGCTACAAAAACCCCGAAGGCCTGACCGAGCCCGGCCACAGCACCACCGCGCGCGACCTGGGCACGCTGGCCACACGCCTGATGGCCGACTTTCCTGAGTACACCGCTTACTACGCGATCAAAAAATACCGCTACCCCGGCACCCCGGCGGCCAACGACAACAACCGCAACCTGTTGCTGCTGCGCGACCCCACGGTGGACGGGCTGAAAACCGGCTACACCGAAGCCGCAGGCTATTGCATGGTGGCCACCGCCAAACGCGACTACCCCGGCCTGGCTGCAGCCGGCGCCACGGGCGGCAGCCGGCGCCTGTTGTCCATCGTCTTGGGCACTGCCAACGAAAACGCGCGCGCCAACGAATCCCAAAAATTGCTCAATTGGGGTTACACCGCCTTTGAGCCCGTCAAATTGTTTGACGCCGGCCAGGCGGTATTGACTGCCAAGGTGTGGAAAGGCGACGCAAGCGTCGTCAAGGTCGGTCGGCCTGACGCCGTGGTCATTGCCTTGCCTGCGGGCAGTAGCGCCAAACTCAGCACCGAAATTGTCCGCACCGAGCCGCTGCTCGCGCCCATCGCCAAGGGCCAAACCGTGGCCACCTTGCGTGTACTGGTGGCCGGCAATGTGTTCACCGAGGTGCCCCTGCAAGCGCTCGATGGCGTGGGACAGGCTGGTGTTTTGGGCCGCGCCTGGGATGCTTTGCGCCTGTGGATTCGCTGATTCCCTAACGCCTGGCGCTGCATAACATGGCACGCAAGGCCGATCTGGTATATTAGAAGGCTTTTCGGAAACTTCCGAAGGGATTCACGTTTTCGAAGTTATTGAATTTTGTTACCAAACGTTTAGGGACGTTTTTCTTTAGGAGGCTTGAGTGCCAACCATCAACCAGCTAGTGCGTCAGGGGCGCGAGGTCGAAACGATCAAATCCAAGAGTCCTGCTATGCAGAACTCTCCCCAACGTCGTGGCGTATGCACCCGTGTGTACACCACCACTCCCAAGAAGCCCAATTCCGCTCTGCGTAAAGTTGCCAAAGTGCGCTTGACCAACGGTTTTGAGGTGATCTCCTACATCGGCGGCGAAGGCCACAACCTGCAGGAACACAGCGTGGTGCTGG
>CANFNE010000125.1 GCA_947448105.1 Burkholderiales bacterium | reverse complement strand
GTATTCGTGGGTGCAGCACACCCGGGTGCCGCCGGGCAGGGCGGCCAGGGTTTCCAGCGAGGCCTGCATTTGCGCCGGTGTGCCTTCAAACAAACGGCCACAGCCGCCGCTGAACAAGGTGTCGCCACAAAATAGCACGGGCGCGCCGTCCATGGCCGCGCAGTAATAGGCAATGTGTCCGGAGGTGTGGCCCGGCACTTCAATCACCCGAAAACTCAAGCCCAGCACCTCGACTGTTTCGTCCTGGGCCATGCGGCGCAGCGGTTCGGGCATGTTCTCGCGGTAGGGGCCAAAGACGGCGGCGCCCGTGGCGTTGCGCAACTCGGCCACGCCGCCGGTGTGGTCCGGGTGGTGGTGGGTGACTAGAATGCCTTGGAGCTTGAGGCTGTGCGCGGCCAGGGCTTGCAAAACCGGCGCGGCGTCGCCCGGATCTACCACCCAGGCGGCTTGCCCGTCGTGCAGCATCCAGATGTAATTGTCAGTAAATGCGGGCAGCGGTATTAACTTCATGAGCGATCAAATTATAGGTTTGCAAGAGTGGCTACAGACGCCGCCGGGGCGCTACCTGCTGGACTGGGAACGTACGCAGATGGACCGTGCCGTGGCCGATATGTTTGGCTACCACGCGCTGCAACTGGGATTGCCGACGCTGGCGGGCCTGCAGCATAACCGCATGCCGCACCGCTGGCTCGCCACCCAGGAAATGCCCGCAGCGGTGCAAGGCCCAGATCCAGCCATGGGTGCTCAGACGGTCACGCCAGACGTGCGCCTGGCCTTTGTCACCGACTTCGACGCCCTGCCTTTCCCTGCCGCCAGCCTGGACCTGGTGGTTCTTCCCCACACCCTGGAACTGAGCAACGCGCACGAGACGCTGCGCGAGGTCGAGCGCGTGTTGGTGGCCGAAGGCCGGGTGGTCATTTGCGGCCTGAACCCGACGAGCCTGTGGGCGCTGCGCAGCGCGCGCCAGCGCGTGTGGCGCGTGCTCGGTCTGGGGCGCTTTATGGGGCCCGATTATTTGCCGCAGCAGGACGCGTTTTTGGGCGTGTGGCGCCTGCGCGATTGGCTGCGCCTGCTGGGCTTTGAAGTGGAAGTGGTGCGCTACGGCTGCTACGCCCCGGCGGTGGGCAGCGTGGGCTGGCTGCAGCGCTTTGCCTGGCTGGACCGATTGGGCGCCCGCTGGTGGCCGATTTTTGGCGCGGCCTATATGTTGGTGGCGGTAAAGAAAGTGCGGGGCGCGCGCCTGCTAGGCGCCGCCTGGAAGGCCAAACCCGTGCGCAGTGCCAGTCCGGTCGTGGCCGGACAGCGCAGGCAAGATGTAGCAAAAAAGGAAACAGAACAGTGAACCAGGTTGTGATTTATACCGACGGCGCCTGCAAGGGCAATCCCGGCCCGGGGGGGTGGGGCGCGCTCTTGCGCTCGCCCGACGGCACCGAGAAAGAACTCTGTGGCGGCGAATCGGGCACCACCAACAACCGCATGGAAATGATGGCCGTGATCCAGGCCCTGGCCGCGCTCAAGCGCCCCTGCGCCGTGACGCTGCACCTCGACAGCCAATATGTGCTCAAAGGCATTACCGAATGGCTGCCCGGCTGGAAAGCCAAAGGCTGGCGCACCGCAGCCAAGCAGCCGGTGAAAAACGTGGATCTATGGCAGCAACTCGACGCCCTGGTGGCGCAAGGCGGCCACACCATCGACTGGCGCTGGGTCAAAGGACACAACGGCGACCCCGGCAACGAACGTGCCGACGGTCTGGCCAACCGGGGCGTGGGCATGGCACCTTCCGAGGCCTGAAGCCTGGGCCCGAAAGGGCAGGGCTACATCACGCCCGCAAACACCATCACATCCACCACATCGCCCGGCGACACCTTGCCCTGGTCGTGGTGGAGCACGAGTAAACCGTTGGCGCGCACCATGGAGCTGAGCACGCCCGAGCCCTGGTCGCCGGTGGTTTCCACGCACAAATGGCCTTGCGCGTCGGGGCTGACGATGGCGCGCTGGTATTCGGTGCGGCCGGGTTTTTTGCGGATGGCCTGGGTGCTTCGGGCCTTGAGCAGGGGTGGCGATATGGCCGGGTCTTGCGCGTTGGCGCCGGCCATGCGCCACAGGGCAGGGCGCACAAATGCCAAAAACGTCACCATTACCGCCACCGGGTTGCCCGGCAGGCCAAACAGCGGCACCCGGCCAACGCGGCCCACGGCCATGGGGCGACCCGGGCGCATGGCGATGCGCCAAAACACCACGCCGCCTTCGCCGGGTGTGTCGCGTTGGGCGATTTTTCGCATCATGGCCTTGGTGTGGTCTGCCTCGCCCACGCTCACGCCTGCGCTGGTGACGATGGCGTCGGCCAGCGCGGCTGCGCTGCGAAAGGCGGCCTCAAGCGCCACCGGCTCGTCCGGTACCACGCCCAAGTCAATGCACTCCATGCCCATGCGCTGCAACATGCCCCACACGGTGTAGCGGTTGCTGTCAAACACCGCGCCTTCGCGCGGGGCCTGGCCCAGGCTCAATATTTCGTCGCCGGTGGAAAAGTAGGCCACGCGCAGGCGGCGCCAGACCCGCACCGTGGGCAAGCCCAGGCTGGCCAGCAGCCCGAGACTGGCGGGCGCCAGCACGCTGCCTGCGGCCAGGGCGGTGTTGCCTTGTTGCAGGTCTTCACCCCGGGCGCGGCGGTTGTCGCCTGCACGCAAGACGCCTGCGGGAATGGTGATCTGCGCGCCGCTGGTCTGCACCAGCTCTTGCGGCACCACGGTGTCCAGCCCGGCGGGCATCACCGCGCCTGTCATGATCTTGATGCACTGGCCGGTCGCCACCGCGCCCTGGTAAGCGGCGCCGGCCAGCGCCGTGCCAACCACCGTGAGCTGCAGGGGCGTGTCGATTTGTAGCGCCTGGCCGTCAAAGGCATAGCCGTCCATGGCCGAGTTGTCGTGGGGCGGCACGTCGATAGGGCTGACCACGGTTTGTGCCAGTACGCGGCCCAGGGCCTGCATGAGCGGCACTTCTTCGCTTTGTGTGGGCAACGGCACCAGCTGCGCCAAAAAGCCGTTGACCGTGTGCGCGCTCAGCGCCTGCGGGTCATAGCCCTGCAGCTCGGCCGCAATCTGGTCCAGGGTTTTCATGGGGCGGGGGATGCTTCCAGGCGACCGAGTTCGTCCAGGGTGTTGGCGTTAAAAAACGCCAGGACGTCGTCCTGCGGTTGGTCGAAAGCCACGGTAATCGTGCGGTGCTGCGCCGTCCAGGCGTCTACCTTGCGCCCGCCAGCGCTCAAAAAAGCGTTCAGGCTGCCCGCCAGGCTGGTCCGAAGAAGGCAAAACACCGGCTGGGTACGCAGCGACCAGGCGCCGCCCGGGCTCTGCTCGGGCGCACCGGCCACGGCAATATCGGCGCCTTCGTGTTCCAGCGACTGGCCCAGGCGCGCTAGCAAGTCCAGTGGAAAGCGCGGCGTGTCGCAGGCCACGGTGAGCAAATAGCGGTAGCCCCCAGGCGAGGCAGTGGTCAAAGCGGATGCCCCGGCGCAATGCTGCAAGGCGGTTTGAAACCCGGCCAGCGGCCCGGCAAAGCCCTCGATGTCGTCCGCCCACACCGGGCAGTCCCAGGCGGCGTAGACCTCGGCGTTGCGGTTGGCGTTGATGGAAATTAGGCCCGGCGCGCCGCCGATTTGCGCCTGCAAGCGCTGCACGCAGTGGCGCGCCAGCGGCTGGCCGGCCAGCAGTTGCAGGCCCTTGTCCACGCCCCCCATGCGGCTGCCCATGCCTCCTGCCAGTACCACGGCGCACACGCTCCTCACGTCAAAACTTGGCATGCGCTACTAGCCCCCGATGTAGCTCATCTCGACGCGGCGCGCGCCGGTGCCCTGCGCCTCGGGCGGCAGCGCTGCGCGCAAAAGCGAATAGCGGTCGGTACGGCCATGCCAGATGTTGCCTATTGCCTGGGCCAAGGCGTCGTCGTCGGCGTTGCCGGTGCGCACCAGGCTGCGCAGGTCGTAGCCCTGGCTGGCAAACAGGCACAAATACAGTTGTCCTTCGGTGGACAGGCGCGCACGGTTGCAGTCAGCGCAAAAGGCCTGGGTCACGCTGCTGATCACGCCCACTTCGCCCAGGCGCGGGTCATAGTCGCCTTGGGCGTTGGCGTAGCCCCAGCGCTGTGCGGTTTCGCCGGGGGCGGACGCTTCAAGCGCTACCAGCGGCAGCGCAGTCTGCAGCCGTGCGATTACTTCGCGCGATGGCAGCACTTCGTCCATGCGCCAGCCATTGGTGGCGCCCACGTCCATGTATTCAATGAAGCGCAGCACCACGCCCGTGCCCTGAAAGTGGCGCGCCATGGGCACGATTTCGTGCTCGTTGGTACCGCGTTTGACCACCATGTTCACCTTGATCGGCCCCAAACCTGCAGCCCGTGCTGCCGCAATGCCCGCCAGCACATCGGCCACCGGAAAGTCTACGTCGTTCATCTTTTTGAACACCGCGTCGTCCAGGCCGTCCAGGCTCACGGTCACGCGTTGCAGGCCGGCGGCCTTCAGGGCCCGGGCCTTACGCGCTAAGAGGGAACCGTTGGTGGTGAGGGTGATGTCCAAGGGCTCGCCGTCTGGCGTGCGCAGTGCGGCGAGTTGGGCAATCAGTACTTCAAGGTTTTTGCGCAGCAGCGGCTCGCCCCCGGTCAGGCGGATTTTTTGCACGCCGTGGGCTACAAACTGGCGGGCAATGCGGGTGATCTCTTCAAAGGACAGCAGCGCACTGTGGGGTAAATAGGCATAGTCCTTATCAAACACCTCTTTGGGCATGCAATAGCTGCAGCGAAAGTTGCAACGGTCGGTCACGCTGATGCGCAGGTCACGCAGCGGGCGACCCAGGGTGTCGCGCGTTTGGCCGCTGGCGAGGGCGTTGCCAGCAGCGCCAGGCGGGACGGGCAGGGCGCCGGGGCGTTGGTCTAGCACTGGAATAGTGCGGTAAGCGGTGCGATGGGTCATGGGCTCGATTGTGGCCTTGTTGGTGCGCTTGAAAAGCGTGGCAAAGCACTATTATCGAAGGCCCGGTCGGCCACTCGCCTGCCGATGGTGTTTGCCCTTGCGGGCTACTTACTGGCTTCGCCCTTGACCCATGCCCCACGCTTTGCCCGCCCCACCTGCCCCACCTGCACCCGCCCCTGACGCCGCAGTGGCGGAGTTTTGGGTGGACGCTCTGCACGAATTGGCACAACCGGTGCAGGCGCTGGCGCTGTTTGTGAGCACTTGCGCCGTCCGCAAGATGGGGCGCAGCCGGGCCCCCGTGGTGGGGCACCTGGGGAGCGCGGTGCAAGATTTGCAAAGGCTGCTGCGGGATTTGGCGCTGGTGGCGCAGCTCGACGCAGACCATCTGCCGCTGAGCCTGCAAGCGGTGCCAGTGGATCATTTGTTGGGGCCGCTGCGCGCTTCCATGTCCATTGGCACGCTCAGTGACAAAGTCCTTCGCTGGCGCAGCCAGGGGCAAGTGGTGGACAGCGACCCGGTGCTCCTGGCGCGATTGATACAGGTGCTGATTGACCATGCTTTGGCGCAGGCTCCAGCCGGTGGCGTGTTGTTGGCTTGGCGCAATCCGCCCGTGCAAGACGCCGTGCGCCTGGAGTTATGGTGGGCTCATGCAGCAAGGCATGCGCCGGTTCGGCTGCATAACTTTGTCCCCTTTGCCGGCGCCAAGGAAGCGCCAGGCAGTGGCCTGGACCTTTACACCGCGCAGCGCTTGGCCCAATTGCTTGGCAGCCGGCTGCACCTGCGCCTCGTACCTGGCGGGCTTGCTTGTCTGTCCTTGCGTTTGCCCAAGGCCGCCTGCGGCGCTTAAGTGCGCCGCCGCGGGCTGCGAAACCCAGAGTCCAGTGCTGTGAGCGCAGCCTGGGTGCGGTTTTCGGCGTTGAAATAGCGAAGAATGGCGCTGACGTGGGTTTTGACGGTTTCTTCCGATACATCCAGGTCGCTGGCAATTTCGCGGTTGGACTGGCCGTCCATCAGGCAGTGCAGCACGGTTTCCTGGCGCGGCGATAACGTGTTCGGCCCGGCCCCGTTGCCCGGTTTGGCCAGGGCTTGGAGTTCCGGCGGGAGGTAGATTGCGCCCTTGAGCACCAGTTCAATGGCCTGCACCAAGGCCTGCACATTGCCGGCCTTTTGCACAAAGCCGCGTGCCCCAGCACCCAGGGTTTGCTGCATCAGGTGCGGGTTGACAGAGCCAGAGACCACCAGCACCACCAGTCCGGGCCGAAGTTTGGCAAATTGGCGCAGCACCTCAAGTCCGTTCATGTCGGGCAGCTGGTAGTCCAGAAGCACCAGGTCAATGTCCCGGTGCGGCATCAGCATATCAATGGCCTGTGCGCCGTTGGCCGCCTGCAAAAGTACCAAATTGGGGTACATGCCCGCCAACAGCTGACCCAGCCCCTCGCGCATGAGGGCGTGGTCGTCGGCGATCAATATTTTCATGCTGGGAATGCTAACAGCAGGAAAAACCATTGCGATTTTTCGATGATTCGGCGCCGAGTGATGGCGCGTGCACCGCTCCTACGAATGCGCGTAAGAGCGGTGTTCGCCCGTGGGGGTCCGGGCCTTAGCCCCCGTGAATCTTCATCATCAACGGCACGATCAATAGCGCCACGATGTTGATGATCTTGATCAGCGGGTTGACCGCAGGTCCGGCCGTGTCTTTGTAGGGGTCGCCCACGGTGTCGCCGGTCACCGCCGCCTTGTGCGTGTCAGAGCCCTTGCCGCCGTGGTGGCCGTCTTCGATGTATTTCTTGGCGTTGTCCCAGGCGCCGCCGCCGGTGCACATCGAGATGGCCACAAACAGGCCGGTCACGATGGTGCCCATGAGCAAGCCGCCCAAGGCCGCGGGCCCCAGGGCCAGGCCGACCACGATGGGCACGACCACGGGCAAGAGGCTGGGAATCATCATTTCTTTGATGGCCGCAGTGGTCAGCATGTCCACGGCGGTGTCGTATTCGGGCTTACCGGTTCCGTCCATGATGCCCTTGATATCGCGGAACTGGCGGCGCACTTCCACCACCACCGAGCCCGCCGCGCGGCCCACCGCTTCCATGGCCATGGCGCCAAACAGGTAGGGAATCAGGCCGCCAATGAACAGGCCAATGATCACCATCGGGTCGCTCAGGTCAAAGGCAATGTGCTTGCCAAAGGCGTCTAGCTTGTGCGTGTAGTCGGCAAACAGCACCAGCGCAGCCAAGCCGGCTGAGCCAATCGCGTAGCCCTTGGTGACCGCTTTGGTGGTGTTGCCCACGGCGTCCAGCGGGTCGGTGATGTCGCGCACCGACTTGGGCAACTCCGACATCTCGGCAATGCCGCCGGCGTTGTCGGTGATCGGGCCATAGGCGTCCAGGGCGACGATGATGCCCGTCATCGACAGCATCGATGTCGCGGCGATGGCGATGCCATACAGGCCC
>CANFNE010000124.1 GCA_947448105.1 Burkholderiales bacterium | reverse complement strand
GCCTGCTGGATTCGGGAAGCGCCAGACCATTGGCTTAACCACACCGTCACCTGGCTACCTACCGGCATGGGGGGCGACGATCCGGCATCAATGACCACGCCACTGTCGTTGAGCGTGAAGGTGCCTTGGCTCACCGCTGTGACCTTGCCGCTGATCAGTGGCGCATAGGAAACCGACATTTTTTCAATCCGCGATGCCACGAGTACGGCAAGTCCCTTGGCTGCGTCCTGCGTCCATACGCCGTGCACCTCTACCGGATCATCTGTTGCGATGGCGCCAATGCCGGCATAACCCTCGACCACCGTGGCAGTGCCACTGGTGTTGCTGACCGACACCACCCGAACCCACTGGCCCATGACCTGGAGGTACACGCCGTCCGCGCTGGCGCTGCTCACGGGACCACGCAACTGGGGCAGTATCTCAATCGTGTCAGCGGTGCCGTCTTTGCTCTGGGTGACGCGCACCATCTGGCCGAGCTTGGCCGCGCTCAAGGTTTTGGAGCCGTCAGCGCCTTCGGTTTGGCTCACCGCGAAGCTGTCGTCGTACTCGACACCGTTGACAATGACGCTGCCAAAACCGGAGATGGAACCCTCGGCAATGCCGCTGCCGCCGCTGCCCACGCCCGACAGTGATGTACCACCGCCGCAAGCCAGCAGAAAGCAGGTCAGCAGGACCAAGGACATCGCCCGCAGTCCTGTCCAGTGGCGGGAAAATTGGGGCTTCATGGCGTGTTATCTCCGGTGGGGTCAGACTTGAATTCGGGGGCCGAGAAAGTGAAAAGCCCCAGTCGAAAGCGCTGCGGCGCCGGGTGGTGCAAGTCGCGCTCACACAGCGGAACGGCCTTGGCCATCACCGCTTGCAGCACCTGGGCCCACAAGGCATTGGCCATCAGATTGAGCTCCTGCACCGACGCTGGACTCAGGCCATCGGCAAACACGCTTTGTTCTAAGAACTTGGGCCCGGTCGCGCCACTGAGGTTGTGCACGCCCGCAGCCAAATGGTCTGCCACGGAGCCGGCTAAGAGCTCGCGTGACTCTTTGTGTTTGGCGTCTGGCACAAACGCCTCGCGCATAAGTTGGACGTGGCCGTCCACCTCGCGCGCCACGCCCAGACGCTGCATTTCCTGCAATACAGCGCGGGGATGGAAGTCTTTGGATACCGCACGCGCCAGGGCCTCAAAGGACGGGGCGTCCCCACCGAAAGGAAGGGAGTCGCCCCAGTCTTCCTGGCTCAGCCAACGCGTCACCACCTGGTTTGCCGCGCTGGGCTTGCCCCAGCTTGCGCCATCCTCCTTGACGCGGGCCAGGGCCTGGTGGGCGGCCTCGCGGAAGGCGCGGACGTCTTTGCGGTGCAGGCCCGACAACAGGCTGATGGCCGAATCGCTGTCGCGCTGGCCGTTGCGCTCGAGTTCCAAACGCGCCTGCGCCAAAAATACCGGCTTGAGCGCCTGGGCAAATTCCGCGTAGCCCACACCGGAGCGGACCATCCACAGAACCAAAGGCGCTGCAATCGCCAAAGCTTCGTCCATCACGCTTTGGGTGGGGCTGGGGGATGCGGGTACGAGGCTCATGGTTCGCAGTATATGGGATATTTTCCCATTTTTCACAAATTATTTGATTTACTTCATTTTTTTGTGCTTTTCACACGCCTGGACGGCGCAGGCACCGCCTGCCAACCAGGAACCCGCATGATGCGCACGCATGGAAGAACACGCGCTCAAGGGACTGAAGGCGCGTTTTGAATGGTGTCGCCCGACGGGGCGCGGTGCCAACGCCCAATGGCCTAAAGCCCAAGCTTCGACCGGAACCACCGCGCAGGTCTAAAACAGACCACCCTGCCTAAAATGGGCGTTCCAAACTCATGAAAGTTGATGTGCCATGCAGACCGCCTCCGAACACCTCGATGGGCTTGAATGGAGCCACTGGCCACTCGATCAGGTGGCCCTGCGCGGCAAGGCGCAATGGAAGGAACTCCTCGGCAGTGCCTCTGCATGCCAGAACGACATCACGATGGGGGTGGTTCGCCTGCGGCAGCATGAGTCGCTTGAACCGCATCGCCACGCGCAGCCTGAAACGTATTTCACCCTCTCGGGCCGCGGCACGGTCACCATTGAGGGGGTGGTGCATCACGTCGAGCCCGGAAGAATGTTGTTCATTCCTGGCAATGCCCAGCACCAGATCAACAACGTGCATGAAGAGGATCTGCAGATCCTGTACGTGTTTGCAGTCGCGGATTTCAGCAAAATCCAATACCACTTTTAGTCACCCATTGCTGCTGCCTGAGAGTTGCTGGACGGGCACGCGAGGCGATGCGTCTGGCACGGGCTTGCATGGCCACGAAAAAGTGCGTCAGTTAAAGTTCCTCACATGGCACACATGAATTCCGTCCCGCTCGAACCGCGCAAGCCAGGGCGCCCGAGCAAATCCAGCATTGATGCGTCTCTGCACATTCGCAAAGCGGCACTCCAAGCGTTTGCCCGTGCGGGCTTTAACGGTGTAAGCATTGCTGAAATCGCCAAAATGGCCGGAGTAGCCAAACCACTGGTGCATTACCACTATGCGTCCAAGGACGT
This sequence comes from Burkholderiales bacterium, assembly GCA_947448105.1. Taxonomy (GTDB): domain Bacteria; phylum Pseudomonadota; class Gammaproteobacteria; order Burkholderiales; family Burkholderiaceae_C; genus Allorhodoferax. Next base: position 4,866 of record CANFNE010000124.1, on the reverse strand, counting down.
GTTGTGGGAGGCCGCACTGGAGGACGCAGTGGCTGACTTGCGCGCGGAAGTGGCGCAATTTCAGGGCGCCTTGGCCGCACCCGCAGCAGCGCCGGACTTGCTTCGGATGGTGGCCCGGCAGTTGGTGTATTTTGCCGCTCGCCACCCCGAGTTGGTGCACATCGTGGTTGACGAGACGGGCAAAGGCGGCGCGCGGGCCCAATGGCTTCGTACTCACCTCCTGGCGCCGGGCTACGCCATGGGCAAGACCTTGCTCGAGGGCTTGGCGCACCTTGCCGGAACCCGTGAGCCTGCCGTTGAACACCTGGTTCCCATGGTGCTGGGCATCATGAATTTTCCATTTATGGACGCCGAGATCATTCGCGACGCCTATGGGGTGGATGTGTATTCCAAAGACTACGTCGAGCACCACGGCGAATTGCTTTTTCAGGTCTTGTGCCCGCTGCTGTTACCAACCTAGGGTAAACGCCCGGTTCGATTAATTATGCCTAACGGCATAATTAAGGCTCTTTTTGAAAGAGCCACCCGTGCCACACCCCGCCTCTGTCCACCTCGGATACACCGCCCACGAACGCGCGACCAGCCCCTACGCCCGCTTTTACAAGCCCGACATGGCGCCCTTGCCTGCGCATGTGCGTGAAGCCGTTGCCGTGGGCTTGCAGACCGTTGACCTTCTGCCACCGGTGGAAAGTGCACCAGATTTGCACACCCCGGGCTACTGGCCGGTGGAAAACGGCGTCACCATCAGCCCCGACGGAGCCTTGCGCGTGTTTGTCCGCACCGACATGCCGGGCGTGACACCTGCGATGTGGGACTGGTGGTTTGCCTGGCACGGCAGCCAGGCGCAGCGCTACAAATTGTGGCATCCGCGCGCCCACATGCACTCAGCCTGGGCCGATGGCCGCAGCGACCTGAACCACTACGTGGGCCGCACTTCGCATGTGGTGGAGTACGTGGGCAACCAGCGGTTGAACCTGGCCATCCGTTTTGTTTCACCCGCGAGCCTGGGGTTGGACGAAGCGCGCCTGAAGCGCGACGGCGAGGTGGCCATCTGCGCGCGCGGCAGCATGGCCGGTACGCCCCTGGAGACCGGCTGGCTCATCCACCATCTGCGCCCCGTGGCGGGCGGCTCCGAAATGCGCTCGCGTTTTTGGCTGGCTGGCGCCAACATCCGTCCACGCGGCATGCCGGGCGCTGCTGGCGCGCTGATCGGCCGGGTTGCCGCAACGTTCGCGCCACTGACTGACAACATGGCCGTGGAGCTGCTGGTGCACTGCGCCCAAGAAATGAACCACCTCGCAGCCATCCTGCCGGCGCTCTACGCAACGTTTGGCCCCGAACACAAAAAGTGAGGTAATTCGCGTGCACAAAAAATCCAAGCAAGGCGCCACCTTCCGCCGTGGTGACGCCGGTTTTGAAGAAGCCGTACTCGGTACCAGCTTCACAGCGCGCGATCCCGGTCGCCGCCCGGAGATCGTCGTTCAGGCCAACCACATGGACGATGTTGTTGCCGCCGTGCGCCAGGCTGCGCTCCATGGCATGCGCATCGGCATGTGTTCCGGAGGACACAGCTGGGCGCAAAACCATATCCGTGAGGGCGGCCTGATGCTCGACCTGTCCCGGCTGAAGTCGATTGAAGTCAACCCCACCAAGATGACGGCCACCATCGGCCCGGCGGTTCTCGCGGGGGAGTTGAACCTGGCATTGGTGCCGCACAAGCTGTTCTTCCCGACTGCACACGCGTGGACCGTGGGCCTGGGCGGCTTTCTGCTGCAAGGCGGTTTTGGCTGGAACAGCCGCAACGTGGGCGTGGGCTGCCAAAACGTCATCGGCATCGACGTGGTGCTGGCTGACGGCACCTTGGTGCACGCCAATGAAACAGAGCATGCCGACCTTTTCTGGGCAGCGCGCGGTGCGGGGCCGGGCTTTTTTGGCGTGGTGGTGCGCTTTCACCTGAAGTTGCACACGCGCGCCAAGTTCATCGGCCTGAAGCTGCAGGTGTTTCGCATCAAGCACCTCGAAGAAGTCCTGGCCTGGGCCGATCGCGTGGGGCCTTTGGTGTCGCCCAACGTGGAATTCCAAATCGTCATGAACCCCAAGGCTGCCGCCATCAATGCCCATGGCATGGAGATTGTGGCGCCCGTAATGGCTGACAGTTGGAAAGAGGCGCGCGAGATGGTGGCCTTTATGGCGAACAGCCCGCTGCGTTCCAAAGCCAGCTTGACGCTCCCACTGCTGCCCATGTCGCTCAATTTCATGATGAAAGCGGGCGAAAAAACCCTGTTCCTGTCCAACACCCGCTGGAGCGCGGACAACATGTGGATGGACACACCCATCGGCCCGCTGCTGCCAGCCATACGCAGCATTGCAGACACCCAGCCCCCGCACCCCAGCCACGTGCTGTGGCTCAACTGGAACGGCCCCGTGCAGCGCCCCGACATGGCCTTCTCGCAGGAACACCGCACCTATCTCGCACTGTATTGCGGCTTGGCCAAAGGCGTGGATGAATCCCAACACATCCACTGGGCCACCGACCACATGAAGGCGCTGGAGCCCTGGAGCCGCGGCATCCAACTGGCGGACGAAAACCTGGCGCGCCGCCCTGCGCGGTTTGTGTCCGACGCCCATATGGCCCGCCTGGACCAGGTGCGTGCCAAGTACGACCCGCAGGGACGTTTCCATCCTTGGATGGGGCGGGTCTAGCCTTCCCACGTTCGCCATGAAGATCTACCTTGTCTCCGCCATTGCTGGCCTGTTCGTGGGTGGTCTCTACGCCCTTTTGCAAGTGCGCTCACCCGCGCCGCCCTTGGTGGCACTGGTTGGTTTGTGTGGCATGTACGTCGGCGAGCTCGGAACGATGGCCCTCATTCAATGGATTCAAGACCGGGCGTAGCTGCTGCCAGGCGCGGGCGCTGCACTGGCGAGCCAAATCAAAAGGGGAAACAAGTGCCATGAAAAAAGTCCGACCATTCGAATTTGTTGCTGCAACATTGCTCTTGGCTTGCGCAATGGCTGCCGTCGGCGCACAAAAAGCAGCCAAAGCACCCAACATTGTTTTGCTGGTCGGTGACGACTGGGGATTTTCCGATGTGGGTGCGTTCGGCGGCGAAATCCGCACGCCCCACATCGACGCGCTCGCCCGGACTGGCATGAAGTTTTCTAACTTCCATACGGCGGCGACCTGCTCACCCACGCGCTCGATGTTGCTGACCGGTGTGGACAACCACCGCAACGGCCTGGGCGCCATGAAGGATCTCATGCCGCAAGAGTTTCGGGGCAAACCCGGCTATTTGGGATATCTGGGCAACGACGCCATTACGGTGGCGCAGTTGCTCAAGGACCAGGGCTACCACACCTATGTCGCGGGCAAGTGGCATCTGGGCCACGACCCAGAGACGCTGCCGCCCAACCGGGGCTTTGAGCGGTCCTTTATTCAAGCCCACGGAAGTTCGGATAACTGGGAGCAAAAACCCTGGATATTTACCGAAAACGGCGAATGGTTTGCCGACGGCAAGCCCGCCTCACTCCCCAAAGATTACTACTCGTCGAAGTTCATCACGGACAAGGCGATTGAGTACATCGACGCGGGGGCTAAAGACGACAAACCCTTCTTTGCCTATGTGGCCTACCAAGCGGTTCACATACCGGTGCAAGCGCCTAAAGAGTTCAGCGACCACTACCGCGGCATGTACGACGCGGGTTGGAATGCATTGCGTGAGGCACGCCGCCAGCGGGTTGTTGATTTGGGCCTTATTCCGAAAGACACCAAGATGGTGAACATGGCCACCACCGCAGACTGGAATGCCTTGCCAAAAGCCGCACAGCTTGACCAGGCCCGGCGAATGGAAGTCTATGCCGGCATGGCCGAGGCGATGGATTTTCACCTGGGAAGGCTGATCGACTACCTGAAAAAGACCGGTGCTTATGACAACACCGTTTTTATCTTCATGTCAGACAACGGGGCCGAAGCTGTAGACCCGTATGAAATAGCTCCGCTCAAATGGTGGATTCAAGCCAACTGGACCGACCAGACGGAACGGCTCGGGGAGAGGGGGGCGTACTCGTTTATTGGTCCGGGCTGGGCCAGCGCCGCTGTGTCACCCTTGAGCACCTACAAACAGTGGGCGGGCGAAGGCGCCTTGCGCACGCCGCTGATCGTCTCAGGTATCGCAGGAATGTCCCATCAAGCGCTGAACAAGAGCTTTGTGCACGTCACTGACATCGCACCGACGCTGTTGGAGCTGGCGGGCATCCCGCCCCATCAAGGGCGCTACCACGACAGAGACGTTGAACCCATGCGCGGCAACAGCATGCTGGCGCTGTTACAGGGGAAGTCCGAAAAAGTACATGCAGCGGATCAGCCCATAGGCTATGAATTACAGGGCAATTCGGCGCTATTTCGGGGGGACTACAAAATTGTTCTCAATCTTGCGCCGGTGGGCGATGGCCAGTGGCACCTCTATGACCTTGCACAAGACCCGGGAGAAACGCTGGACCTGAGTACAAAGTTGCCAGCCCTGCACCAAACGATGCTGCAGGATTACGCGGCGTACGTGCACGACAACCAGGTGCTTCCCATCCCACAGGGCTACGACTACCGCAAGCAAGGCCTGAAGTACGCGCTCACGCAGTGGCTCTGGCCATTGGTCAAGTGGCCGCTACTTTTGGCAGCGGTGGTCTTGGCCTCGCTGTACTGCGGCCTGAAGTGGCGCACCGGCAAGCGCCTGCGCACGTGACACACCCTGCGGCAATCGGTCTCCCCATGGATAACCATACATCTCTTGCCTGAAAGCGTTACACCGGGGTCGTGAACTCGCGGGCGCTGTACGACAACTACGGCATTGAGCCCAAACTAATTGACTGGAG
>CANFNE010000123.1 GCA_947448105.1 Burkholderiales bacterium | reverse complement strand
CCATCGAACGCCGGGTTCGCCGCGATGGCACTGTCGTAACTCGCCAGTGCGTCGTCCAGGCGCTTTTGTTCGTGCAGCAGCACGCCCCGGTTGCTGTGCGCTAGCGCGTACAGGGGCTCGCATGCGATCGCCCGCGCATAGGCTGCCAACGCCGCGTGCACCAGCTTGAGCGCATGCAGCACCAGCGCCCGGTTGAAATGCGCCTGGGCGTGGCCGGGCGCCAAGGCCAGCACATCGTCGTAGCTGGCAAGGGCCTGGTCCCATTGCCGGGTGGCCTGAAAAGCGCTGCCCTGGCCAAAGCAGGCATCGACATGGCTGGGGGACAGCGCCAGCGCGCGCGCGTAACTGTCCAGCGCCAAGGCAGGCTGGTGGAGGGCTTTGAGCGCGTTGCCCCGATTGACATGCGCGTCCACCAAGCCGGGGTCGCATGACAGTGCCAGGTCGTAACAGGCCACGGCTGCGTCAAATTGCCCCAGACCCTGCAGCGCGTTGCCGCAATTGGAGTGGCAGGCGGCATCGGCTGGGTCCAGCGCCAGTGCCTGTTGGTGGCTGGCTAAGGCGGCGTCAAATTGACCCAGCGCGTGCAGCGCATTGCCACGGTTGGTGTGGGCGTTGGCGTAACGCGCTTGCAGGGCAATCGCCCGGTCATAGCTGGCGACGGCGTCGTGCAGCCGGCCCAGGGCCTGCAAGGCAATGCCAAGGTTGTAGTGGTAGTCCGCCTGCTGGGGCGCGATGGCGATGGCCTGGGTCATCAAATCGGCCGCCCGGGCGTGTTCGGCGTTTTGGCAGGCCAGCACGCCGAGCAGGTGCAAAGCGTCGCTGTGGCTGGGGTCTTGCGCCAACAGCTGCGCATACCCCGAACGCGCGGCGTCCCACTGGCCGCTTTGGTGCAAGGCCACTGCGTTTTGGAAATCGCACGATAAAGTTGATTTTTGCGATTTACCTTCAGTATTGATTTTTTTACTTGATTTAACAACCATTTCGCAAGTTTATGCGATAGGCCAGATGCCGCCTCGCTGTGGAGCGCGTTGCGGCACAAAAAAAGGGGCTGAAACAGCCCCTTTTATTGCCTAAGCCCGTGCTTACTTGGCTTGGGCTTCGATCGCGATGTCGATGCGCACCTCGTCACCCACGTAGGGTGCGTATTTGCCCGCATTGAACTCGCTGCGCTTGATGGTGACAAAAGCGTTGGCGCCCATGGCGGGCACTTTCATCATCGGGTGGGGCATGGCCTGGAAGGACGTGACGGTCAGGGTCACGGGCTTGGTCACGCCTTTGATGGTGAGCTGGCCTTCGATGGATGCGGGCTTGTCGCCTTCAAACACCACTTTGGTGGACTTGAAAGTAGCTTTGGGGAACTTGGCAGTGTCCAGGAACTCTTCGCCCTGGATGTGGCCATTGAAGTCGGCAAAACCGGTGTTGACGGTGGTGGTGTCGATCACGATGTCCACCGCGCCGGTCTTGGCCTGGGCGTCAAACACCACGGTGCCGGTGGTCTTGCCAAAGCTGCTGAGCTGGGTGGAATAGCCAAAATGCGAATACGAAAAACGCGGGAAGGTGTGCGAACCGTCCACCGTGTAGCTGACCGGTGCGGCCATGGCTGAACCGGCGGCCAAAGTGACCAAGGCCAAAGCGGCGCTGATGTGTTTGAATGATTTCATAAAGTTACTCCTGTTAAAAAAACGTTATTTGCCCGTGAGAGCGGTGATTTGAAAACTGACCAAGATGTCGTTGGCCACCACATCGAATTTGGACCACATGCCTTCGCCAATGGCGTAGTCGGCGCGTTGCAAAGTAAAGCTGCCCGTCAAGACACCTAGCTTGCCTTGGGGGGCATGCTTCATGGCAAATTTCACGTCACGGGCATGGCCTTTGATGGTGAGCGTGCCCAGCACGTCATACACATTAGGTGCGGTCTGTTTGACTTGTTTGGCCACGAACACCGCCTTGGGGAAAGCCGAGGTGTTGAACCACGATTTACCCACGACTTCTTGGTCAGCCTCGCCCGAGCCGGTGTCGATGCTGGCCAGATCAATCTCGATGCTGGCCTTGGTTTGCTCGGGCTTGGCCGGGTCAAAGCTGAGTTGCGGGCTGAACTTGGCAAAGTGCCCGTCCATGCCCACGCCCATTTGCTTGTAGCTAAAGCTCACCTTGCTCTTGTCGAGCTGCACCGCCTGGTAAGGCGCGGCCTGCACGGCGGCGGCCAGCGCCAAGGTGGCGGTCAATGCCAGGGTGGACCGGCTGAGGAATTTGGAAATAGGGGTCATGGGAGTTTCGTTAAATTTTGGAATTGGCACGGACGGGCAGCATGCGGCGCAGGGTGTCGTCCTTGTGCACCAGGTGGTGGAACAGTGCCGCCGCTGCGTGGCCGCCTATCAGCAGCAAGAGGCCGATGTTCAGCGCCGAGTGCAATTCGGCCAGCTGCTTGCCCAATTCTTTGTCGCGACCAATCAGGTCCGGCAGCGGCAGCACGCCAAACCACACGGTCTGCACGCCCTTGGCCGAACTCATGAGCCAGCCGCTTAAGGGGATCACGATCATCAACACATAAAGCACCAGGTGGCCGGTGTGCGCCAGCGCCTGCTGCAAGCCCGACATGCTTGACGGATAGGCCGGTGGCCGGTGCGTAAGCCGCCACAGCAAACGCAGCCAGACCAGCAAAAACACCGTGACGCCTGCCCATTTGTGCCACGAATAGAACTGCAGCTTTTCTGGCGACAGCGGCAAATCCGACATGTAAAAGCCCAATGCCAGCAAGCCAAAAATCAGGAGCGCCATGAGCCAGTGCAGGCCCTTGGCGGTAGCGGTGTAGTGCGTGTTCATGGTGGTATCCGGTTAGTGAAAGGCGTAGCCGTCCATGGCGATCACGTAGTCGCTGATGCCACGGTAAAAAGCCGCAGGCTGCGCATCGGCACCCGCTGCGCCCAGAGCGGTAAACAAAGGCAAAAGATGGTCTTCGCTGGGGTGGGCGCGCGCGCCGTCGGGAGTGGCTTGGCGGTAGTTGAGCAGCGACTTGGTGTCTTTGCCCACCAGATGCGCGTGCACCCAGTCGGCAAAACCCTGCACATAGTCCGGGGTTTGGCCGCCAGACATGCGCACCGTCATGTAGTCGCGCAGGTTGTGGGTAATGTTGCCTGAAGCCACGATCAAGAAGTTTTTTTCGGCCAAAACGGAGAGCGCCTGGCCGATGCGGTAGGCGTGTTCCGGGCCGGCGTGGGTTTGCACCGACAAGGGGATGACTGGAATGTCGGCGTCGGGAAACATCTGGCGCAAGGGAATCCAGGCACCGTGGTCCAGGCCGCGCTGGGCGTCTTGCTGTACCGCAAAGCCCTGCGCCTGCAAGGCCGCCACCACCTGCTGGGCCGCCTCGGGGCAGCCGGTAGCGGGATAGCGCAGCTCGTACAGGCGCGAATCGAAACCGCCAAAGTCATGGATGGTTTCCAGCTGCGTGCCGGTACCCACGGTGGGCACCGCAGTTTCCCAATGCGGGCTGACGACCACGATGGCGCGCGGCGCACCAAAAGACTGCGCGAGCTGCGCCATGGCCGCCCCGGCCGCGCCCGGCTGCAAGGCGAACGTGGGTGCGCCATGGGGGACAAAGAGGACGTTGCGGAGGTTTTGCATGGTGTGTGCTTTCGTGTGGTGTGAATGTAGGCGCCTGAGAACCATAGATAAAGTAGCTAATCAACAAATACTTGTTGCACAATAAGCAACAATGGACAAACTCGATGCAATGCAAACCTTTGTGCGGGTGGCCGAGGCCGGCAGCTTTACCGCCGTGGCAGACCAACTGCAAGTGGCCCGCTCGGCGGTGACGCGCCAGATCGCCGCCCTGGAAAAACACCTGGGTGCCAAGCTGCTGACGCGCAGCACCCGCAGCCTGACCATCACCGCGGCAGGCGCGGCCTACTTAGAGAAGTGCCGCGTCATCCTGAACCTGGTAGACGTGGCCGAATCCACGCTGACCGAAGAAAAGGCGGTGCCCCGGGGCCGCATCCGCCTGGCGCTGCCACTGAGCTTTGGCCTGCAGCGGCTCATGCCCCACTTGCTGGCTTTTGCCCAAGCGCAGGCGCACATAGAGCTGCTACTGAACTTTTCGGACCAGCGCGCCAACCTGATTGAAGAAGGCATGGACCTGGCCATCCGCATCACCGCCGACCTGCAACCGGGCGACATCGTGCGCTTGCTCGGCAGCTGCCGCTTGCTGACCGTAGCTGCGCCCGCCTATTTGGCGCAGCACGGCCAACCCGGCCACCCGGCGCAACTGCAACACCACGAGTGCCTGGTGTATTCCATGACCAGCAACACCGCCACCTGGCCCTACCAGGTGGACGGGCAGGTGCAGCAGTTTGGGGTGCGCGGGCGCCTCGTCGCCAACAACGGCGTGGCACTGTTACAGGCCACGGCGCAGGGCATGGGCATCGCTCTGCAGCCCGATTTTTTGGCGGAACCCTTTTTGGCGCGCCAGGAGGTGGTGGAAATATTGGGCGGGTTTGAGTCACCCCCGCTGGGCATTTATGCGGTGCTGCCCAGCAACCGCTACATCCCGCACCGGGTGGGGGTGCTGATGGAGTATTTGGCGGGGGTTTTGAAAGGACCTTGAGCGGGCGATGCGCAGTTCAGTCCGGCTGCTGGTCCAGTGGTCGGTGTCAAAGGCCAAATAACCCGGTGTGAAGGCATGACTTCGACGATGACGCCCTCATCTTCCCACTTGAATTTTTAAGACTGGTCTATATACTAGTCTACTCAAGAACGGAAAACACCATGAATATCGAAGTCGGATCCTACGAGGCCAAAACAAAGTTGCCAGAACTGTTGCGCGGCGTTCAGGCCGGCAATCGATACACCATCACACTGCGGGGCGAAGCTGTGGCCGAACTGGTGCCCGCACACGACGGCAGCAACACGAGTGCGGTCGAAGCCGTCGATGAATTGCTGGCCTTTATACAGGCCCGCAAGCCCATGGGCAGCATTGACATCAAGGCGCTCGTCAACGAAGGCCGGTCATGAGTTTTGTACTGGACGCCTCGGTCGCGCTGCTCTGGCTGGCGCCGGACACCCATCCGGCCGGTGTCGATTACGCCAGCGCAACCTTGCTGGCGCTCAAAGAAACCCAAGCACTCGTACCCTCGCTGATGGCGCTTGAAGCGGCCAATGTGGTCGCCAAGCTCGAATCCAAGGGATTTTTGACGCAAGCCGATTCACAGCGCTTTATTGCGCTTTTGGGGCGGCTCAACATCGTGACCGACCCTGCCACGGCGGCGCACGCCCTGGGCGACACCTTGCATCTGGCGCGCCGCTACAAGCTATCGGCGTATGACGCGGCCTACCTGGAACTTGCGCTGCGCACCGGACTGCCACTGGCAACCCTTGACGCTGGTTTGGCCAAGGCTGCGGCCGCCGCAGGTGTGGCCATTTTTGGCACGCAGTAAGCAGCGTTGCGCCAGCCACGGGCCAGAGGTGCGGCCTGCAGCTATTGCAAGACCAGCGGCTTGACCAGCATCCAAAGCGCCGTGCACAGCACCATGGACGCAAAGGCCACACGCATGCGCCGCTCGGGCAAGCGGTGGGCCAGCGCTACCCCGGCGGATACCGTGAACAGGCCACCAGCGGCCAGGGGCAGCCCCAGCGCCCAGTCCACCCGGTGCGCGCTGCTGTACGTCATGAGCGCGATGATGGAGCTTGGCGCCACCAGGGCCAGGGACAGGCTTTGGGCAACCGTCTGCCGTTGACCAAACCAGCCGGTGAGCACCGGCGTGGCAACCAGCCCGCCGCCCACACCCAGAAGGCCCATGCTGCTACCACCCAGCACGCCCACCAGCGGCATAAAGCGCAGGTCGCGCGGTTTCGTCGTTGTGGCGGCGCTGCTTGCAGGCTTTTGCCGCAGCATGCGCAGCGCCACCAGCAGCAAAAACAGGGCAAACACCATGCGCATCAGATCCGATGGCAGCCGTGTTGCCAGATGGGCGACCAGCCAGGTCGTGGTGCAGGCCAGCACGCCGATTTGCACCGCCGTTTTCAGGGCCACGGGGTGCCGTTGGTTGTAGCGCCACCACGCAATCAAGAGGTTGGGCACCATCATGACCAGGGCGGTACCTTGGGCCACCGCCTGGTCCAGACCAAAGCCCAGAACCAGCAGCGGGATAACGATGATGCCGCCGCCGATGCCAAACAAGCCGCCTACAAACCCGAGGGTGGCGCCCAGGGCCAGCATTTCTAGCAGTTCGGGCGAAACAAGCGAAGGCATGCGCAGCAGGCGTGGAAAAGCCGTGGGCTGATTTATTCAACCGTGACAGACTGGTTTTGCAAGTGAGTAACTTTTGTATTCATAATTAGTTAACCTCGTGCGTCTTTTTTTTTGGAGATCAGCGTTGATTTGTTGGTACCTTCATGGACATCGTAGCGAATCGCATTGCGCCCCTTGCCCACAATCTTGTCTTTGTCACGCCATGTAATTCCATCGTTGACGATGGGCAGATGTGTGGTGAGCATCAATTCATGCGCTCGTGCATCTTCGTTCCAACGAACATCAATTCGTTTCACAAGACCTTCAATGTACTGCTTCTTTTCAGCGTTTGACTTGCTGTCTAGATTGTCAATTTCAGATCCAAACGCCTTTAGCCAACTGATCCACTTTCGTCCGTTCGTAGCTCCATCAAATTCATTTCGCAACTGTTCCAACTGATCCTCAACCTCTCTGAGTTCGTTGTTAATTCTCAAAGTCATTGTTTGATAGCTGACTTCGTTCAATTGCTTCAGGAGTCTATTTGCCTCAAGATCACCAAGAGTTTCACTCAATGCTGTGTGTCTTCTCTGCAAATGCTTAAGTTTCGCTTGCAGTGCTTTGAATTCTGCCTCACTACGGACTTGAACACCGTTCTCCTTGAAGATGCGAGTTCTCACCTCTTCCTTCAAGATACTTGAGTTTTCATGAAGTGATTTCACGTACTTCCAAATCACTTCGTCAGCTTGTTTAATGTTCATTGCACGAGTGAATCCACAGCCTAACCCTCGCTGCCATTTCGCTTTACTGCCCCCATCTTTCACCCACTGTCGCTCACGACTAGGGCAATAGTATGAAAATTCTGAACGACTCGCCAAGATACGACCACTGATAGGACGACCACAGTGAGCGCAATACATCAAGTCACGAAGAAGGTAGAAGTGCTTTTCAGTAGCATTCTTTTGAGTCTTGCGAAGCACTGTCGGAGAACGCTTGTATTGCGCTTGAGACCACAATGCGGAATCAACAATGCTTGGACATTGAACTTGAATTTGCTGTTCAGACTTACTGTCAGTGAAGACATAAAAACCTGAATAGTGTGTGTTTTTCAGAAGTGCGTTGATAGAGCCAATTGACCATCCATTCTTTGCTCTTCGTGTGCTCACTCCGTTTGAGTCAAGAACCTTTTTGATTTGAATTGCTGAACTACCCTTAATGACTTCATCAAAGATGCGCT
>CANFNE010000122.1 GCA_947448105.1 Burkholderiales bacterium | reverse complement strand
TGGCGTCCAAAACTTCTAGCGCGCGGCCCCGAAACACCGCCAGCGCCCGGTGCGAAGGCACGCGGCCAATCGGCTCGTCATAGGCAAAGTAGTCCCGAAACTTGGCCACCTCGGGCTGGTTTTCGTCTTTGCCCTCAATGCGCTTGCTTTGCAGCAGGCCCTGGTCCCACAGCCAGGCGCGCAGGTCTTGCACCACGTCGGGGGCCTCGGCCCAGCGCTCGCTGAGCACATCGCGCACGCCGTCCAGCACCAAGGCCACGGTAGAAAAATCGGTTTGTTTGTCCTCGCCCTCCACCACCGCTCGCAGGGGCACCACATAGGCCAGCGCCTCGTCGGCGGGCACCAGGTGCGGGTTGGCAAACAAGGCATCGGCCAAGGGTTCGAGCCCGGCTTCGCGCGCCAACTGGCCCTTGGTGCGGCGCTTGAGCTTGAAGGGCAGGTAAATGTCCTCGAGTTCTTGCTTGGTGGCGGCGGCCTCAATGGCCGCGCGCAGCGCCGGGGTCAGCTTGCCCTGCTCGTCAATGGCCTTGGCCACCACCAAGCGGCGGTCGCGCAGCTCACGCAAATAGGACAAACGGGCCTCTAGCTCGCGCAATTGAATGTCGTCCAGCCCGTCGGTCACCTCTTTGCGGTAGCGGGCGAGAAAAGGCACGGTGGCACCACCGTCCAACAAAGCCACAGCGGCCTCGACTTGCTTAGGGCGAACACGAATTTCTTGCGCGATCTGCGCGATGATTTTTTGCATGAAGAGCTAGCTTGGGCCAGCGCGGGGGCTGGGCTCGGGGGGACGAGTTCGATTACAGGGGGAAGGAAAGGGGCTTTGGGCCAAGCCCGACGGCTTCAAACCACTTCAAGCAGTTTACTGTGGTGCGCGCCGCGTTGGCCGCCGCGAGGCCGTTCACCATGCGCCTGAAAAGACCTGTTGTCTTGCGCTGTTTGCTGGGGCATAGCGTCCAAAAGGTTGCGCTCGATGCAGCCATACATCTTGCTTACATCTTGCAGAATCACTAGAAAATCTGCAAAATGCTACTTAGTAATGAACCAATCGAACTAGGGGATTTTCACCATGAACACCGAGACGATTGACACCGCCATGGCCCGCAGGTTGGTGGACGCGCTGGCGATTCAGGGGGCATCGATCATTGGGCAGCCTGGGGGCTGGTCGGTCATGCTGCAACTCGGTGCGGCGCAAAAGCCCTTGGGCGTGCAGCGCTCTGACAAACCGCGCACCTGGCGCAGTCTGGACCGCTGCGTGGACTACTTGAAGAACGAGTTGCACCTGTCGCGCTTTGACCTGCTGGACGCCACACTGCACACCGACGTGCCTGCGCCAGGCAAGCCACGCAGCGACGCCGCTGAGCGCATGCGCCAAACCCACCAGGCAGCGGCCTACGACAAGTGGTTTCGCGCTGAGGTGGCGCAAGGCTTGCAAGAGGCAGATGACCCGGCCACGGTCTGGCTAGACAACAGCGCCGTGATGGCCCAGAGCGCCGAGCGCCGCGCGCAGTGGCTCAAGCGCGCACAGGCGCTGGGCGGGCAAACCACTTGAACATCCGCTGGCTACCGCTGGCGCAGCGCAACCGGCTGGAGCAACTGGACTACATCGCGCAAGACAATCCGCTGGCCGCCATCGGGCAAGACGAACAGATCGAGCGGCAGGTAAACATGCTGCTGGCACACCCCAAGATGGGACGACCGGGGCGCGTGGCAGCAACCCGCGAACTGGTGATCAGCGGCACGCCCTTTGTGCTGGTTTATAGGCTGCAAGCGCAGCACATTGAAATAGTTCGTTTGCTGCACAGAGCGCAGCAGTGGCCCTAGCTGGCCGTGCTCGGCAGCCTCGTTAATGGCCTGGCCCAAGGCGGCCTCACCCAAAAGCAGTATTTGGCCAGGGTGAAGCAACCGTTCTAGTTGTAGGCCAGCTCAAAATTGGGAATTGCCCCCCAAATTCAAGCCGCTGCGACTTCAACCAAGCGCCGTCAATGTACTGCGCCATTCTGTCCAGGTCCGGTTGCCATCGGCTAAAAAAATCTGGCCGATCAGGCGCGGACAAGACGGCCCTGAGCCATTGCCAAGCCACCACAGGCTCATGGCGTCTTGGGGTTTGTAAACATCAAACACTGCGCCGCCTCCCCTTGTTCTGAATCACCAACAGCTCTTGTGCCAAAGCCTGGGTGTCGCTCTGCGGATCTGCCAAGGTCCGCAGGGCGTCATCTCTGCCCACCAACCACAAGGCGGTGGCGTAAACCCCCATGCTGACGCGTGGGTCCCCCTTTTCCATGGCCGCCAAGGTGGGCACAGAAACCTGCATGCGCAAGGCCCATGCACGCAAGGACTCATTGCGGCGCTTGCGACCAAGACGCAGGTGTTCACCCAGCATCTGCAGGGAAACCTGGACAGAGCCGGGCAAGCTGTTAACCGATTCGGCAGACTTTGGCATGAACCAAGAATACACAAATTTTGATAATTGTGCAATTTTGGTTTTACAAAATTGGTTTTCCAGGCTGTAAGCCTCGCGTTTTGATGCACAGTTTGCGCGTACCCACTCGGCCCTAGAATCCCCCGCCGTTATTGCGAAAACCGCAGTCGCAATTGAGGCTTTTGCCCCCCCAAGGGGGAATACACTTTCCTCCAAATTCAACCGGTATTCATTCCCCTAGGAGCTACGCGCAACATGGCCACATTTCCCCAACGAGCCAAAGTCGTCATCATTGGCCAAGGCGGCATCGTCGGCGCCTCGGTGGTGCACCACCTGATCGAACGCGGCTGGACTGACATTGTCGGCATCGACAAGTCGGCCATCCCCACCGACATTGGCTCCACGGCCCACGCGTCTGATTTCTGCTTCAACACGATGCACGACCAGATGACGATCTTCACTACCAAGTACAGCATCGACTTCTACGACCGACTAGGCCGCTATGAGCGCATCGGCGGCATCGAAGTGGCGCGCGTGGGCGACGACGAGCGCATGGTGGAGCTAAAACGCCGCGTAGCGTCAGGCAAAGCCTTTGGCAACCGGGTGGAAATGATCACCCCGGCGCAGGCCAAAGCCAAGTTCCCGCTGCTCGAAGAAGACATGATCCAAGGCGCCCTGTGGGACCCGGACGCCGGTTTGGTGAAACCCCGCTCGCAAATGGTGGCGGGCGAGTTGGTGGACGCGGCCGTGGCTTCGGGCAAGTTGCAGTCGTTTGCCAACACCGCTTGCACCGGCTTGCGCATAGAGAACGGCCGCATCCAGGGCGTGGAAACCACCAAGGGCTTTATTGCCGCTGAATACGTGGTGGTGTGCGCTGGCTTGTGGGGCCGCCTGATTGCCAATATGGCGGGTGAAGACCTGCCCATCATGCCGGTGGACCACCCACTCACCTTCTTCAAACCCTACCTCGAATTTGCCGGCACGGGCAAAGACATTGGCTACCCGCTCTTGCGCGACCAAGGTAATTCGGCCTATCTGCGCGACACTGGGGACCCGAAAACCCCCGAAGGCGGCCAGATCGAATGGGGCTATTACGAAGAGAAAAATCCGCGCATGTGCCACCCGCGCGATTTGCTCGAAAAAGAGCAAGCCCGCCTGTCGCCGTCACAGCGCGACCTGGAGCTGGAGCAGATCATGGCGCCGCTGGAGCGCGCCATGGAACTCACACCCATCCTGGCCGAACTGGGTTATGACGACAAATATTCGTTCAACGGCCTGTTGCAAGTCACCACCGACGGCAACCCGTCGATTGGTGAATCGAGCAAAGTGCGCGGCCTGTGGTACGCCGAAGCCGTGTGGGTGAAAGACGGCCCCGGTGTGGGCAAGCTGGTGGCCGACTGGATGACCGACGGCCACACGCACCTCGACCACGCGCGCATTGACGTGGCGCGCTTTTATCCGTACCAGCAAGAAGAGCAGTACATCCACGACCGCTGCTATGAAGGTGCGTTCAAGATTTACAACCCGCCGGTGCACAACCGCGAGCCCTATAGCGCCGGGCGCGGCATTTTCAAGAGCCCGTTTTACGAGCGCGAAAAAGCGCTGGGCGCTTACTTTATGGAACTCTCGGGCTGGGAACGCGCCCACGGCTACGCCAGCAACGAGCACCTGTTGGAGGTGTACGGCGACAAGGTTCCGGTGCGCGCCAACGAGTGGGACAACCGCCATTTCTGGCGCGTGTCCAACGCTGAGCATCTCAAGATGACCGAAGACGTGGGCATGATCAACGTCTCGCACTTTGCAGAATTTGACGTGGTCGGGCCGGATGCCGCCGACCTGCTGGAATACATCTGCGTGGCCAAGGTGGGCGGCGACACACCGGTGGGCAAAGGCATTTACACCCACTTTTTGGACGCCAAGGGTGGCGTGCGCGCTGACTTGACCGTGCTGCGTTTGGGCCAGGACCATTACCGCATTGTGGACGGCGCCGACGCCGGCCACCGCGATCTGACCTGGGTGCGCCGCATGGCGCAAGACCGGGGTGCCAACGTCACCGTCACCGACACCACCACCGAATACGGCTGCCTGGGGCTGTGGGGACCCAACGCCCGCACCACCATCCAGAAAATCGCCGACGAGCCCGAGGACTGGAGCCTGGAAGCCTTTCCGTTTGCGGCCCTGCGCAACCTGAAGATTGCTGGCGTGCCGGTGCTGGCTTTCCACATCTCCTATGTGGGCGAGCAAGGCTGGGAGCTGCACTTCAAATACGAGGACGGCCTGGCCCTGTGGGACGCGCTGTACGCCTTGGGCGTAACACCCGTGGGCGTGGAAACCTATGCCAACAGCCGCCGCATGGAGAAAAGCCTGCGCCTGCAAAACGGCGATTTGCTGACCGAGTACAACCTGTTCGAAGCCGACCTGGCCCGCCCCAAGGTGAAGGCCGCCGACTTCCACGGCAAGCCAGCCCATATGAAGTTCCGCGAGCGCGAGCACCAGTGCGCCACCCTGTGCACGCTGACCATGACGCACAACATCGACAGCACGGGCGTGGCGCGCTACCCCATGGGCAGTCTGCCGGTGATGGACCCGGCCACCGGCGCCACGCTGATTGACGCGCAGGGCCGCCGTTCGTACACCACCAGCATTGCGTATGGACCGACCCTGGGCAAAAACATTGCCCTGGCCTACCTGCCGCATGACTACTGCCAGGTGGGGCGCGAGCTGCAGATCCAGTACTTTGACGACATCTACCCGGTCAAAGTCGAAGCGGTGGGCTACGCCGCCTTGTACGACCCCGAGAACACCAAACCGCGTTCTTGATCCAGACCTTGCCATGCAAGCGCCAGTGACGGGCGCTGGCATGGCACATGTGTGGCGCTGCTAAGCTCGCCCGCATGATTCAGCCTGATTCCCCCCGACTTTTGGCGCACCCGCCTTTTGTGCGCTTTTGGATGGCGCGCCTGACAGGCGTCTTGTCCAACCAAATGCTCATGCTGGCCGTGGCCTGGCAGATGTACGACCTGACTTCCAGCGCCTGGGACTTGGGGCTGGTGGGTTTGTTCCAGTTTGTGCCCGCGCTGATGATGACGCTGCCCGCAGGCCACCTGGCCGACCGGCTGCACCGGGGCCGCATTTTTGCCTGCTGCATGCTGGCGCAGGCCCTGGTGGCGGCGCTGCTGGTGGCCAGCACGCAAGGCGACGCGACCACGCGGGGCCTGATTCTGAGTTTGTCGGTGGTCTTGGGCATGGCGCGGGCGTTTCAGATGCCAGCGCAGCAGGCGCTCACGCCGGTGCTCGTACCCCAGGCCCTGTTGCAGCGGGCGATTTCCGTCAGCTCGATTGGCATGCAAATGGCCATTGTGGGCGGGCCTGCGCTGGGTGGCGTTCTCTATGGCGCGGGCGCTAGCACGGTGTATGGCACCTGCCTGCTGTTGTCGCTGGTGTCGGTGGCTTTTACCCTGACGGTGCATTACAGCCACGTGCCGGCGCAGCGCGCAGCCACGCTGGCGTCGGTGTTTGCCGGGGTGGCTTTTGTCTGGCGCCGCCAGGTGCTGCTGGGCGCCATGTCGCTGGATTTGTTTGCGGTGCTGCTGGGGGGTGCCACGGCCTTGCTGCCCATTTATGCCCGCGACATCTTGCACACCGGGCCCCAAGGCCTGGGCCTGCTACGTGCCGCACCCGCCGTGGGCGCGCTCTTGATGACGCTGCTGCTGGTGCGCTTTCCGCTGCAGCGGCACGCGGGTCACAAACTGCTGGGTGCCGTGGCGGTGTTTGGGCTGGCGACACTGGTATTTGGCCTGTCAGACAGCTTTCTTGTGTCGCTGCTGGCCCTGGCTGTAACGGGTGCGGCCGACAGCATCAGCGTCGTCACCCGCCTGACCCTGATGCAACTCGACACGCCCGACGAGATGCGCGGCCGCGTATCGGCCGTCAATTCCATATTTATCGGCGCGTCCAACCAGTTGGGCGAATTTGAATCGGGTGCTACGGCCGCGCTGCTGGGGCCCGTGGGCTCGGTCGTCTTGGGCGGCGTGGGCACGGTGCTGATTGCGGCAGCGTGGCTGCGGCTGTTTCCAGCCCTGGCCCGGCGCGACCGATTGTCTTAAGCTGCGTCCTGCCCCGTTCATCCCCATAGCTGCCATGAACACTTTTACAAGCCCCCTTATCGCACTGTTCAGCGCCATCGCCCTGCTGGCCAACGTCGCTTTGGCGCAGCCGGCAACACCGGCTACCTTTGAACCCCTGCTCTCGGGCGCGCACCGTTCGCCCGGCAACGTGGCGCGCGATCCCTACCGCCACCCGGCACAGACCCTGGCGTTTTTTGGTATTCGGCCCACCAGCACGGTGGTTGAAATTTTGCCCGGCAGCGGCGGCTATTACATGGAGATTCTGGCGCCCTGGCTCAAGGACCAAGGCCTGTATATCGCCGCCAACCGCGACGGCTCGCTCCCCCAATACCAAGCCGACCACGAAAAGCTGCTGCTGCGCCTCAAGACCGAAGCCCACTTGTACGGCAAAGTACAAGTTACGCCCTTTCGCGCCGACCGCCACGCCATTGCGCCCGCAGGTAGCGCAGACGTGGTGATCAGCTTTCGCAACCTGCACAACTGGATGGACGACAAGGAGCTGGACGCCTCGCTCAAGGCTTTTTACCTGGCTTTGAAGCCCGGCGGTGTGCTGGGCATCGTGGACCACCGCGGCCGCACCGACCAAACGCAAGAAGCCCAACAGGCCTCGGGCTATGTGCGCCAAGACGTGGCCATTGCGATGATCGAGAAGGCCGGCTTCAAGTTTGACGCCAGCTCCGAGGCCAACGCCAACCCCAAAGACACCAAGGATTACCCCGAAGGCGTCTGGACCCTGCCACCAAGCTACCGCCTCAAAGACCAGGACCGCGACAAATACCGGGCTATTGGGGAGAGCGACCGGTTTACGCTGCGTTTTTTGAAACCGTAAACACGGCGCAGGGGCTGGCCCAAATTGCGCATGAAAAAAGCCGCTCGGTATTGCTACCAAGCGGCTTTTCTGACTGTCTAATGGTCG
>CANFNE010000121.1 GCA_947448105.1 Burkholderiales bacterium | reverse complement strand
TGCGTGGCGACGATGTTGAAATTTTGAGATTGCACCACGCCGCCCGAAATGTATGACCAACCGGGTCAACCTAGCCATCTTGAGATATTGTTGAGTTGGTCAGGACCGGAAATCGCTTTCCCGGTCCGTTTGCCATCTGGTAGCACCCCACCACCATAACCCCTGACAAAGGCCGCTAAGTAGCAACACTTAGCGGCTTTTTTCTTTGTTGCTTCGGGACGGACATCCCAGCAAGTGCCCACATCACGCAGCAACCAGCACGCAGTGCGCATCGCGCAAAGTAGGCGACGCCGCATTGGAGATCGTATCGCCGCCTACTTCCCCCAGGAATCTTTCAAACCCACTGCCAAATTGAACACCGCCTTCGCGCCTGCCACATGGTCGATCCGGTCGGCCACGAAGTAACCCAGGCGTTCAAACTGAAACTTCTGGTCGGGCAGGGCGTGGGCGAGTGAGGGCTCCACGATGGCGGGGACGATTTTCAGGCTGTGGAGGTTCAGGCTCTCCAAAAAGTCTTTGCCGCCGGCGTCTGGCTGTTCGTCGCTGAACAGGCGGTCGTACATGCGCACCTCGGCGGCCACGCCGTCATGGGCACCCACCCAGGTGATCACGCCTTTGACCTTGACGCTAGACGAGCCGGGCGTGCCGCTCTTGGTGTCCGGGATCAGTGTGGCGTGTACTTCTGTGATGTCGCCGTTGGCGTCCTTCAGTGCGCCGGCGCATTCGATGATGTGGCCGTATTTGAGTCGCACCTTGTTGCCGGGAAACAGGCGAAAAAATCCTGCAGGAGGGGTTTCTTCAAAGTCACTGCGCTCAATCCATACTTCGCGCCCCATCACAAACTCGCGGTTGCCCAGCGCGGGGTGGTGGGGGTGCCTGGGGGCACTGCAGGCGTCTAGCGCCCCCGCACCCATCACATCGTCCCAGTTGGTCAGCACCAATTTGATGGGGTCAAGCACCGCCATGGCGCGCGACGCCGATCCGTCCAGGTCTTCGCGCAGGCAGCCTTCGAGGGTGGAATAGTCAATCCAGCTGTCGCTCTTGGTCACGCCGATGCGCTCAGCAAAGAGCTGCAGGCTCGCGGGCGTATAGCCCCGGCGGCGCAGGCCGACGATGGTTGGCATGCGCGGGTCGTCCCAGCCATTCACTTTGGCTTCAGTCACCAGTTGCGCGAGTTTGCGCTTGCTGGTCACCACATAGCTCAGGTTCAGGCGGGCAAATTCGTATTGCTTGGGCGGCGGGCTGGCCAACAGGCCGGCCTCGATCAGGCGCTCCATCAGCCAGTCGTAAAACGGGCGCTGGTCTTCAAATTCGAGGGTGCAAATACTGTGGGTGATTTGCTCCAGCGCGTCTTCAATCGGATGGGCAAAGGTGTACATCGGGTAGATGCACCAGGTGTCACCCGTGTTGTGGTGCGTGGCACGCCGGATGCGGTAAATGGCCGGGTCGCGCAGATTGATGTTGGGGCTGGCCATGTCAATCTTTGCGCGAAGCACCATGGAGCCGTCTGCGTGCAGACCATCGCGCATTTCGCGAAAGCGCGCCAGATTCTCAGGCGGCGTGCGGCTGCGAAACGGGCTGTTGACGCCGGGTTTGCCAAAGTCGCCGCGGCTGGCGCGCATTTGTTCGGGCGTTTGTTCGTCCACATAAGCGTGGCCTGCCTGGATCAGGCTTTCGGCGGCGCGGTACATAAAGTCAAAGTAATCACTGGCCTGGTAGGGCTTGTCGTTGCCGGGCTGGCTCCAGTCAAAACCGAGCCAGCGCACCGCGTCGATGATGCTGTTGACGTACTCCGTGTCTTCTTTCTCCGGGTTGGTGTCGTCAAAGCGCAGGTGGCACACGCCTCCAAAATCACGCGCCAGGCCGAAGTTGAGGCAAATACTCTTGGCGTGGCCCACGTGCAGGTAGCCATTGGGCTCTGGGGGAAAGCGGGTGCGGATGCGGGCCGGATCCAAGGGACCGGCGGCCTGGTGCGCTGCGTCGCCGGGGCTGCCCGCCCATCGGCGCGTGGCGTAGGTGCCAGCGGCCAGATCGTGCTCGATGATCTGGCGTAAGAAGTTGCTGGCTTTTCCAGGGTTTGGGGCTTCGGGCGCGGCGGGGGATTTTGCGCCAGAGGTGGCGGCGGGTGGATGGCTCATGCCTTCGATTTTAGACGGCTGCCTTTTGTACTGACCAAAAAAAAGCGCACCCTTGTGGGGTGCGCTTTTTAGGTGCTGGCAACTTGCATTGCCAGATCAACCGGGGGAGTGATTAACGAATCACAGCCAGTACTTCAAGCTTGCCACCTTTGATGGTTTGCAGGGTCAAAGCGCCGCCCTTGATGTCGCCTTTTTCGTCAAAGGAGATCGCGCCGGTCACGCCTTGGTAGTCTTTGGTAGCGGCCAACACAGGCAGGTACTTGGCGGGGTCGGACGAGCCGGCCTTGACCATGGCAGCGACCATGATCTTCACGCTGTCGTACACGTAGGGTGCGTAGACTTGCACGGGGGTACCGAACTTGGCTTTGAACTTGTTGTCAAAGTCCAGCTTGGCGGCTTCAAACTTGCTGCCTTTTTCCACGCCACCTGCTTCAGCGCAGAACACTTGGTTGTCGGTCACAGCGTCACCAGCCAGTTTCACCAGCTCGGAAGAGCAGATGCCGTCGCCGCCCATGAACTTGGCGTTGATGCCCAGAGATTTCATCTGGCGCAGCATGGGGCCTGCAACAGCGTCCATACCGCCGAAGAACACGACGTCAGGCTTTTTGCCCTTGATGGTGGTCAGAATGGCGTTGAAGTCGGTGGCTTTGTCGGTGGTGAACTCTTTGGCCACCACGGTGCCGCCAGCGGCAACCACGGCTTTGCTGAACTCTTCAGCCACGCCTTGGCCGTATGCGGTACGGTCGTCGATCACAGCAATAGCCTTGCCCTTGAGGGTGCCCACTGCATACTTGCCGAGAGTGCCGCCGAGTTGAACGTCGTCAGCCACCACACGGAACGTGGTCTTGAAACCTTGGCGTGTGTATTTGGGGTTGGTAGCAGAAGGAGAGATTTGGGGGATGCCCGCGTCGCTGTAAATCTTGGATGCGGGGATCGAAGTGCCCGAGTTCAAGTGACCGATCACGCCGGCAACCTTGGCATCGGCCAGCTTTTGCGCAACGGAAGTACCTTGCTTTGGATCAGCGCCGTCGTCTTCGGTCATGAGCTTGAGTGTGACTTTCTTGCCACCGATGGTCACGCCAGCGGCGTTGAGCTCTTCCACGGCCATGATCGCGCCGTTTTCGTTGTCTTTACCCAGGTGGGCGATAGCGCCGCTGGTGGGGCCGACGTGGGCAATCGTGACCACGGCATTTTGGGCCATGGCAAAACCAGTGGACAGTGCCAGTACGGCAGCAGCTAAGGTATTCATTTTCATGAGTGAGTAACTCCGGTGATGGTTTTAAAAAAAAGATGCCGAAACGGCACGGGGCGGAGGATAACTCCATTTGGCTGAATAAATCCCGTTGACTTCTCCGCCATAGCGCCAAGGATCAATTTTTTTATGCGTCCGTGGCGGCTTTATTGCAAAAAAGTGGTTCTGGCGCCTAAATCCAGCCTAGCCACTGGCCCCAAACCAGCTGGCCCAGGAAGCGGCTGGGCAGCAGCGTAAAGGCTCCGGCGATGACGCAGGCGCCCCAATACAGCGACTGCATGGTCAAGCGGTGGCCCACGATGTTCTTGCGCAGCAGGTAGCGAAAAGCCCGTGCCAGATTGACCAAGGTAAACGGCACTAGCAAGTGGATGGGCGTGTAGCCCGCGATATTGGGCAGGGCAAAGTCGCGGATGAAGATGGCGGTACAAGCCGTCACCAGCATTAATGTGACCCAGGCATAGCCAAAGGCGCGGTGCAGCATGGGGCGCTGGGTGCGGCCCTTGCGCGCCCACAGGGCGACCGGGCCGATGGCCAGTGCGCCAAGAGCGGCGCTCATGTGGACGGCAATCAGGGGCGTGAGTTGCATGGTGCGCGCAGGGGTTTTGCCTGAAAAGGTGGCCAGCATAAGGCAGCGCTACAGCGCACCGGTGTCGCACCTGCTTCCTACAATGAATGTATGAAACGAACAACGCAAATTTCGCTGGCTTTGGCCCTGCTTCTGGCCGCTGGCGCCGCCGTGTGGTGGTGGACTGGCACTGCACAGGCCCCGGCGCAGTACCGCACAGGTGAAGTCACCCGGGGCGACCTGCAGGCGGTGGTGGCCGCCAGCGGCGCCGTCAACCCGGTAGCCCTGGTGACCGTGGGCACCCAGGTAAGTGGCCAGATTCGCGATGTGTTTGCGGATTTCAACGCCGAGGTCAAGGCCGGGCAACTGCTGGCGCAAATTGACCCTGAGAGTTTTGAGTACCGGGTGCGCTCGGCTCAGGCTGACCATGAGGCCGCCCGCTCTGCGGTGCTCACCGCCCAGGCCAACGCCCTGGCCATGCAAACCCAGGTTTCGCGCGCGCAAGTGGACTTGCACGAGGCCCAGCGCAGCCAGGACCGCACCGACATGCTGGTGGACAAGCAGTTTGTGGCGGTGAGCGAGCGCGACAAGGCGCGCGCGCTGGTCAACACCAGCCAAGAGGCGCTCAAAGCGGCGCAGGCGCAGGTGGGCGTGGCGCAGGCGCAGGTGAGCGCGGCGCAGGCCACCGTGGCCCAGCGCGATGCGGCATTGGCCCAGGCGCGCATTGACCTGGCGCGCACCCGCATCACGTCGCCCGTGGGCGGCATTGTGGTCAAGCGCGCTATTGAGCGCGGCCAGACGGTGGCCAGCAGCCTGCAGTCGCCCGAACTGTTCATCATTGCCAAAAACCTGGCCGACATGCAAGTGGAAGCCGCCATTGACGAGAGCGACGTGGGCCGCGTGAAAGCCGGGCAAAAGGCGCGCTTCACGGTAGACGCCTTTGCGGGGCAGAGCTTTGAAGGCGAGGTGCGCCAGGTGCGCAAAGCGGCGCTCAACGTGGCCAATGTGGTGACCTATGTGGCGGTGATCGGCTTTTCGAATACCGACGGTCGCCTTCTGCCTGGCATGACGGCCAATGTGCGGGTGGTCACCGACGAGCGCAGCGCCGTGTTGCAGGTGCCCAATGCGGCCTTGCGATTGCGCATTCCAGGCGCTGAGCCGCCCGCATCCGACAAGAGTGGCGCCAGCGCCCGTTTGTATGTGATGGACGCGCAGGGCAAGCCCCAAGCGCTGGCAGTGCGCACGGGCATCTCAGACGGCAACCGCACCGAGCTGCTGTTGGAGCCGGGTTCGGACGCAGTCGCGCAGCTCGGGGCGGGTGCGTCTGTGCTGGTGGGCAGCAAAACCGCCGCCGGACCTTCGGGTAAGCCCGCCAGCCGCTCGCCGTTTTGATGGACGCGCGCGATTTGCCCGCAGCTTTGACCAGCGCGCCGCCATTGATCGTGGTGCGGGACCTGAGCAAGCGCTATGAGATGGGCTCAGCCACCCAGCGTGCGGCGGGGCAGGGGCAAATCGTGCAGGCCCTGCGCAGCGTAAGCCTGCAGATTGCGCGCGGTGACTTCGTGGCGGTGATGGGCGCTTCGGGTTCGGGTAAATCCACCTTCATGAATATTCTGGGCTGCTTGGACCGCCCCAGTTCCGGCAGTTACCAGCTTGATGGCCAGGCTGTAGAACTGCTGAGCGCTGACGCGTTGGCTGCGCTGCGCAACCGCGCGATAGGTTTCGTCTTCCAGCAATTCAACCTCTTGCCCCGGGCCTCGGCCCTGGAAAACGTAGAGTTGCCGCTGTTGTATGCCGGCGTCAAACCCACCCAGCGGCGCGAGCGCGCGCTGGCGGCCTTGCAGCGCGTGGGTTTGGGCGAGCGGACAGGCCACCGGCCCAGCGAGTTGTCAGGCGGACAGCAGCAGCGCGTGGCCATTGCGCGGGCCCTGGTCAACGCGCCGCAGTTGGTGCTGGCCGACGAACCCACCGGCGCCCTGGACTCGCACACCAGCGCCGAGATCATGCACTTGCTCAGCAGCCTTAATGCCGAGGGCGTCACCATCGTGCTCGTCACCCACGAGCCCGACGTCGCTGCCTGGGCGCGCCGGCGTCTGTTGTTCAAGGACGGGACGTTAGATGAAACCGGGGTCAGATCCCAATTTCCGTCCGACGCTGAAATTACCTCGAAAAATTGGAATCTGACCCCAATTAACAAGGATGGGGCGCCATGAGTTGGGGCTCGGCGTTGCGCAGTGCGCTGGGGGCGTTGGCGGCCCATGCTTTGCGCAGTTTTTTGACGATGCTGGGCATCATCATCGGGGTGGCGGCGGTGATTGCCATGGTGGCGGTCGGAAGGGGGGCGACCGAGCGGGTGCAGGCGCAGATGAAGGGTCTGGGCTCCAACATCATGCTGGTTTTGCCGGGCGGCGTCTCGCAAGCCGGGGTGCGCCTGGGCGCGCAGACCCGCCAGCGCCTGACCGAGGAAGACGCCCAAGCCATCGCCCTGGAAATTGCGCAAGTGCAAGTGGCTGCGCCCACCTCGCGCACCACGGGCCAATTGGTCTGGGGTAACGCCAACTGGGGCAGCAGCGTGCTTGGCGTGAACAACGACTATCTGGAGGCGCGTGACTGGCCGCTGCAAAGCGGTCGCGCGTTTGACGCCGCCGAACTGGCCGGTTCGGCCAAAGTGGGCTGGATAGGCGCGACTGCCGCGCGTGAGCTGTTTGGCGACCAGGACCCGGTGGACCAGGTGCTGCGCCTGCGCGGCATTCCGATTTCTATCATCGGCGTGCTTGCGCCTAAGGGCCAAAACTCGATGGGCCAGGACCAGGACGATGTGGTCATGATTCCGCTGGGCACGCTGCGCAACCGCATCTGGGGTGGCGACGCGACAAGCCGCCTCAAGCGTGTGGGCTCGATCACCGTCAAAGTGCGCGAAGGTGAGCCCATGGCAGCGGTGCAGGCCAGCATCCAAGACCTGCTGCGCCAACGCTTCAAGGTCAGCGACGGCGCTGAAGACCCGTTTACTGTGCGCAACCTGACCGAGATGCTGCAGGCCCAGGAGGAATCCAGCCGGGTCATGACGCTGCTGCTGGCCACGGTGGCAGGCATCAGCCTGGTGATTGGCGGCATTGGCATCATGAACATCATGCTGGTGAGCGTGACCGAGCGCACGCGCGAGATCGGCTTGCGCATGGCCGTTGGCGCGCGCGGGCGCGACATCCTGGCGCAGTTTTTGATTGAAGCACTGACTTTGAGCCTGCTCGGTGGCGCACTGGGCGTGTTGCTGGGGGCGCTGGTCACCTGGGCAGTGGGTCACTTTGCTGGCTGGGAGGTACGCCTGAGCCTGGACTCGGTGCTGCTGGCGGTGGGCTTTTCGGGCCTGGTGGGGGTGTTTTTCGGTTACTACCCGGCGCGGCGCGCCTCGCGCCTGCAACCGATCGAGGCGCTGCGCCAGGGGTGAGAAAATATACGGCTGCTCCGGCGTAAACCACCAAGGAAAAAAAACGTGATTGACATTGTGCTGCTGGCCAAGGCCGCCCTGATGGGCATCGTGGAAGGGCTCACGGAGTTCTTGCCCATTTCCTCCACCGG
>CANFNE010000120.1 GCA_947448105.1 Burkholderiales bacterium | reverse complement strand
CGCACAACGCGGGCGCCGTTTTGCACCGCTAGTGTGGCCGCGACCGCGCTGGCAACTACCCGGTCATCCGCCGCTGCACCCGTGACCGCGCCCAATGACGATTTCCGTGACCAGCCCGCCAGCAGCGCAAAGCCCGGCGCCAGCAACTCGTGCTGGCGCGCGAGCAGGCTGAAGTTTTGCGCCACCGTCTTGCCAAAGCCAATGCCCGGATCAATGCAAATGCGCGCCGCATCCACGCCCTGACTTACCAAGGCCTGCGCCGCCTGCGCCAGAAAGTCGCGCACCGGCGCCACGATGTCGCCCTCCATGGGCGAGACCTGCATGGTTTGCGGGTTGCCGTGCATGTGCATCAGGCACACACCGCAGCTTGGGTGTTGCGCCACGATGTCAGCACCCGAAATGCCATCCGCCGGATCCACCCAACGCAGCGCCCAAATGTCGTTGATGATGTCCGCGCCCATATCAAGCGCCGCTTGCATTACGCCGGGCTTGTAGGTGTCCACGGAAATAGGCACGCCCAGCGTGACTGCGGCGCGCAAGACCGGCAGCAGGCGTTCAAGCTCTTGCGCCTGTGACAAGGGCTGCGCCCCCGGGCGGGTGGATTCGGCGCCGATGTCCAGAATGTCGGCGCCCTGCGCGATCAGCGTCTCGCAGTGCTCCAGCGCCGCGCGGGTGCTGGCGTGCTGGCCGCCGTCCGAAAAAGAGTCCGGCGTGACGTTGACGATGCCCATCACCTGCGCGCGCGACAGGTCGATCACAGTTCGGCTGGTTTGCCAATGGGGCATCTGGGCGCCCTAAAAAAATGGGAAGTAACAGGGGCGCCTGTCTGCAGGGCGCCCCGGTCAAGGCGATTAGGCCGCCGTTGTGGCAGGCTCTGGCGTCACGGTGGCCGTTGGAGGGCTGCCGCCATCGCCAGAACCAGCGCTGGGCACGCGGGGCGACCAGTCTTTGGGCGGACGCGGCTCTTTGCCAGCCATGATGTCGTCGAGCTGCTCGCTGTCTATGGTTTCCCATTCCAGCAAGGCCTTGGCCATGGCGTGGATCTTGTCCTGGTTTTCTTCAATCAGCGTGCGCGCCTGCAAGTACTGCTGGTCGATGATGCGCCGCACCTCCGAGTCCACCTTTTGCATGGTCTGCTCGCTCATGGTGGTGGTTTTGGTCACCGAGCGGCCCAAGAAGACCTCGCCCTCGTTTTCGGCGTACACCATGGGGCCGAGCGCATCGGTCATGCCGTAACGGGTCACCATGTCACGGGCGATCGAGGTGGCGCGTTCAAAGTCGTTGCTCGCACCGGTGGTCATTTGTTTCATGAACACTTCTTCGGCAATGCGGCCACCAAACAGCATGCTGATCTGGTTGAGCATGTATTCGCTGTCGTAGGAATAGCGGTCTTGCGCGGGCAGACTCATGGTCACGCCCAGGGCGCGGCCCCGGGGAATGATGGTGACCTTGTGCACCGGGTCGCACTTGGGCAGCAGCTTGCCGATCAGGGCGTGGCCGGACTCGTGGTAGGCCGTGTTGCGGCGCTCGCCTTCGGGCATGACCATGCTCTTGCGCTCAGGGCCCATCAGAATCTTGTCCTTGGCCTTTTCGAAATCCTGCATTTCCACCAGGCGGGCGTTGCGCCGCGCGGCCATCAGAGCGGCTTCGTTGCACAGATTGGCCAAGTCCGCGCCAGACATACCAGGCGTGCCACGGGCAATCACGCCGGGGTTCACGTCCTGTGCCACCGGCACTTTGCGCATGTGCACATTCAAGATTTGCTCGCGGCCGCGGATGTCGGGCAGCGTCACATAGACCTGGCGGTCAAAGCGGCCGGGGCGCAAGAGCGCGGCGTCCAAAATGTCGGGGCGGTTGGTGGCTGCCACCACGATCACACCGACGTTGGTCTCAAAGCCGTCCATCTCGACCAGCATCTGGTTCAAGGTTTGTTCGCGCTCGTCGTTGCCGCCGCCCAAACCGGCGCCACGCTGGCGGCCCACGGCGTCGATTTCGTCAATAAAGATGATGCAAGGCGCGTTCTTTTTGGCGTTGTCGAACATGTCGCGCACGCGGGACGCGCCCACGCCGACAAACATTTCCACAAAGTCGGAACCCGAAATGCTGAAAAACGGTACTTTGGCTTCGCCCGCAATCGACTTGGCAAGCAGGGTTTTGCCGGTTCCCGGAGGGCCTACCAGCAACAAACCGCGTGGAATGCGGCCACCCAGCTTTTGAAATTTGGTCGGGTCTTTCAAAAAGTCCACGACTTCCTTGACTTCTTCCTTGGCCTCGTCGCAACCGGCTACGTCCGCAAAGGTCACGGTATTGGTGTTTTCGTCCAGCAAACGAGCTTTGCTCTTACCAAAACTAAACGCCCCGCCCTTACCACCACCCTGCATTTGGCGCATGAAATACACCCAGACGCCGATCAAGAGCAGCATGGGGCCCCAGCTCACCAGCAGCGTCATGAGCAAAGAACCTTCTTCGCGGGGCTTGACGTCAAACTTTACGCCGTTAGAGATCAGGTCGCCGACCAAGCCGCGGTCCAGGTAGGTGGCGGTGGTTTTGATGCGGCGCTCGTCGGTGGTCAGCGCGATGATTTCAGTGCCGCCCTGGCCCTCTTGGATTACGGCGCTTTTGATGTGCTTGTTGCGGACTTCTTCGAGGAAATCGGAGTAGCCCAGGGTGGTGCCGCTGGCGCCGCCGTGCGAGTCAAATTGCTTGAAGACGGTAAAAAGTACCAGGCCAATGACCAGCCAGACCGCAATTTTTGAAAACCACTGATTGTTCAAGCGAAGCTCCAGTTAGGGCGCAAGAGAAGATACCTTGCCTACATGCGCCGCATTTTAGTGGTTTCAAGGCGCGAAAAGCGACTATTTGCATGAATCAGCCACAAGCGCATCAAGGCCTTGTGACACGGCGCGCACCGGGCGTGCGCCTGTTATTTCAGCCCGATACCGACCAGGAAGGTCTCGGACGAGCGGTCGCGCGAGGCCTTGGGCTTGTAGGGTTTGACGGTATGGAATGCCGCCTTGAAGCGCTGAACCACATCGTTGTAGCTGCCTCCATGGAACACCTTAGCCACCAGCGCGCCCTCGGGTTTCATGTGGTTTTGGGCAAATTCGATGGCCAGTTCCACCAGGTACTCGATGCGCGCGGCGTCGGCAGAGGAGATGCCCGACAGATTGGGCGCCATGTCCGACACCACCACATCGGCCTGGCGACCGGCCAGCGCCGCCTCCAGCTGCGCCAGCACCTCGGCCTCGCGAAAGTCGCCCTGAATGAAGTGCACGCCCTCAATCGGCTCCATGGCCAGCAAGTCCAAGCCGATGATGGTGCCGTTCAAGTCGCCCACGGCCGCGCCCTGGGGCGACATGCGCCGGCGCAAATACTGGCTCCAGGCGCCGGGCGTGCAGCCCAAGTCCACTACCAGCTGGCCGGGCTTGACCAGCCCAAATGTTTCATCAATCTCCTTGAGCTTGTAGGCGGCGCGCGCCCGGTAGCCTTCGCGCGAAGCGAGCTTGACGTAGGGGTCGTTGATGTGGTCGTGCAGCCAGGCCTTGTTGACCTTTTTTCCCTTGATGGACGGCTTGGGCGTGCCAGCGGCCGCAGCGGGGCTGGGCGCAGAGGGAGTTTTTTTCATTGCGCCGATAATACCGGCATGCCCCAAATACAACTTACCCCTGCCCAGCGCAAAGTACACCGCGCCGATGCGCACCACCTTGACCCCGTGGTCATGGTCGGCAACGACGGCCTGACCGCCAACGTCAAAAAAGAAGCCGATGGTGCGCTCAACGCCCATGGCCTGATCAAGGTGCGTGTTTTCTCGGACGACCGCGTGGCCCGCGAAGCCATGTTCCAGACTCTGGCCGACGAACTCAGCGCCGCGCCCATCCAACACATCGGCAAACTGCTGGTGCTGTGGCGCCCGCTACCCGATACGGTCAAAGAGAAGGCGGTGGAAGAGGACCGTATGGCCGGTCCGCGCGACTTCAAAGTCCTGAAATACAGCAAGCGCGCCGGTCAGCGCCCCGAAGTCAAGACCTTGCGCGTGCTGGGCAACCAGCGCCTCACGGCAGGCGGCAACGTCAAGCGGGCCAAGCCCAAGCCCCAAACCAGCGTCAAAAAACGCAGCCAGACCTAGGGGTTTAAGCGTGCCACTGCGTCCGGGCCCTGGCCTGGCGCCGCAGGAGCAGCCCAAAAACGGCGACCGCACACAGCCATTGCAACAAGTACAGGGCGCTGCCAATGCGGTGCCAGAGTTGCAAGTCTTCGTGCGCCACGATGCGCGGGGCTACGAGCCATTCGGCCAGCACAGCGCTGAGCAAACCGAGGCTGACGAGCAGGGACAACCATGCAATTTTTGGCCGTTCGCTGCCAAACACCGCTGGCGCTTGCCGGTTACGGTTCAGTACCAGCAGCACCCCAGCGCAGGCACAGGACACCCAGGTTTGCGCGCTGAACAAATGGGCTGCCATCGCGCCGGCCATCGCTGGCGTGGGCAAGTGCATAAACAGCAGGGGCACCACCACAAAACCCAGCAGGCTCATGCTGGCCCACCAGGCGGCGGCAAGCCACAAGGAGAGTAGAGCTGCCACCAGCGCGCGCCGCTCAGACGTAGCGCACGGCCACGATTTCGTAGGCCTTGTCGCCGCCCGGCGCAATCACCACGGCGGTGTCGCCCTCTTCCTTGCCAATCAGGGCCCGGGCAATGGGCGAACTGATGTTGATCAAGCCAAGTTTGAGGTCGGCCTCGTCTTCGCCCACGATTTGGTAGGTGACGCGTTCGCCGGTTTCCTCTTCTTCCAAGTCCACCGTTGTGCCAAACACGATGCGCCCGCCCGCGTCCAGCGCCTGGGGGTCGATGATTTGCGCGGCAGAAAGTTTGCCTTCTACTTCCTGAATACGGCCTTCGATAAAGCCCTGGCGGTCTTTGGCGGCGTCGTATTCGGCGTTTTCGCTCAGGTCGCCCTGGGCGCGGGCCTCAGAAATGGCATTGATCACCCACGGACGCTCCACGGTCTTGAGCTTGTGCAGCTCGGCTTTGAGGATCTCGGCGCCGCGCTTGGTCAGGGGGATGGTGGCCATAGGAAAAAGAGGTAAACGGGGGTCAGAAAAACAACACGGGACAGTACCGCGCGCAAACGCTGCACTGTCCCGGCATGGAAGCTGCGGATTATGCCAACAGTTGGGCGTGCATTTCCTGCACCGAAATCACATCGAGATCGTCAAGGTATTTCATGCCTTCCACCGCCGCTTCCGCGCCGGCAATGGTGGTGAAGGTGGTGACCCGGGCCAGCAGCGCGGAGGTGCGGATATGGCGCGAATCGGCAATCGCGTTGCGCCGCTCTTCCACCGTGTTGACAACCAGGGCGACTTCGTTGTTTTTGATCATGTCCACAATGTGCGGCCGGCCTTCGGTGACCTTGTTCACCGTGCGGCAGGCCACGCCTGCGCTGCTGATGGCCAGGGCCGTGCCTTTGGTGGCCAGCAGCTCAAAGCCCATGGCTGCGAGCTTGCGCGCCACTTCCACAGCGCGCGCCTTGTCGCTTTGCTTGACCGAGATAAAGGCCCGGCCCGAGCGTGGCAGCTTGGTACCCGCACCGAGTTGCGACTTGACAAAAGCCTCTCCAAAGGTCTTGCCCACGCCCATCACTTCGCCTGTGGACTTCATCTCTGGCCCCAAAATCGTATCGACGCCAGGGAATTTAACGAAGGGGAAAACCGCTTCCTTGACGCTGAAATACGGCGGCGTCACTTCTTGGGTCACGCCTTGCTGCGCCAGGGTTTGCCCGACCATGCAGCGCGCCGCCACTTTGGCCAGTTGCACGCCGGTGGCCTTGCTGACAAAAGGCACGGTGCGGCTGGCGCGGGGGTTCACTTCGAGCACATAAATGACGTCTTTGCCGTCCACGTTCTGGATCGCAAACTGCACGTTCATCAGGCCGACCACGTGCAGCGCGTGCGCCATGGCCGCCGTCTGGCGTTTGATCTCGGTCACCGTGGCAGCACCCAGGCTGTAGGGCGGCAGCGAACAGGCCGAGTCCCCGCTGTGTACGCCGGCTTGTTCGATGTGCTCCATCACGCCGCCAATCCAGGTGGCGCCGGTAGCGTCGCGGATGCAGTCCACGTCGCACTCAATGGCGTCGTTCAAAAAGCGGTCCAGCAGCACGGGTGAATCGTGGCTGACCTTGACGGCTTCGCGCATGTAGCGCTCCAGGTCGCGTTGCTCGTGCACGATTTCCATGGCGCGGCCACCCAGCACATAGCTCGGGCGCACCACCAGCGGGTAGCCCAGGGCGGCGGCTTTCTCCAGCGCTTCGGGTTCGGTGCGGGCGGTGGCGTTGGGCGGCTGGCGCAGTTCCAGCGCGTGCAGCAGCTTTTGGAAACGCTCGCGGTCTTCGGCGGCGTCAATCATGTCGGGGCTGGTGCCGATGATGGGCACGCCGTTGGCTTCCAGGTCCAACGCAAGCTTCAAGGGCGTTTGGCCGCCGTATTGCACGATCACGCCGACCGGCTTTTCTTTGTCCACGATTTCCAGCACGTCTTCAAGCGTGAGCGGCTCAAAGTACAGGCGGTCCGAGGTGTCGTAGTCGGTGGACACGGTCTCGGGGTTGCAATTGACCATGATGGTTTCGTACCCGTCTTCGCGCATCGCCAGCGCCGCATGCACGCAGCAGTAGTCAAACTCGATGCCCTGGCCAATGCGGTTGGGGCCGCCACCGAGCACCATGATTTTTTTGTTGTTGGTCGGCGCCGCTTCGCACTCGGCGCCTTGCGCCTCGTAAGTGGAATACATATAGGCGGTGTGCGTACCAAATTCAGCCGCGCAGGTGTCCACCCGCTTGTAGACGGGGCGCACGCCCAAAGCGATACGCTTGTTGCGCACAGCGGTGTCGGTGGTTTTGAACTGGCGCGCCAGGCGGCGGTCTGAAAAGCCTTTTTGCTTGAGTGCGCGCAGCGTGGCCGCGTCCATGGCTTCCAGCGCAGAACCCGTAGCGGGCTGGGGCAGTTGCTCTATTTCGAGCTCAATTTTGACGATTTGCTCAATCTGCACCAAAAACCAGGGATCAATCTTGGTCAGCGCAAACACCTCGTCCACGCTCATGCCCTGGGCGAACGCGTCGCCCACGTACCAGATGCGCTCAGGGCCGGGCTCGCCCAGCTCTTTTTCCAGCACTTCGCGGTCCTGGGTTTTCTCGTTCATGCCGTCCACGCCGACCTCCAAGCCGCGCAAGGCTTTTTGGAAGGATTCCTGGAAGGTGCGGCCCATGGCCATGACTTCGCCCACCGACTTCATTTGGGTGGTCAGGCGGCTGTCGGCGGCGGGGAATTTCTCAAACGCAAAACGCGGAATCTTAGTGACCACGTAGTCGATGCTGGGCTCAAAACTGGCAGGCGTGGCGCCACCGGTGATGTCGTTGCGCAGTTCGTCCAGCGTAAAGCCGACCGCCAGCTTGGCGGCGATTTTGGCAATCGGGAAACCCGTGGCCTTGGACGCCAGCGCACTTGAGCGCGACACGCGCGGGTTCATCTCGATCACCACCATGCGGCCATCGACCGGGTTGATGGAGAACTG
>CANFNE010000119.1 GCA_947448105.1 Burkholderiales bacterium | reverse complement strand
GACTGGCCGCTGGGCCGCGCGCTGGCGCAGCTGCAGGGCATTTACATCTTGGCGGAAAACGCCCAGGGCCTGGTGGTGGTGGACATGCACGCCGCCCACGAGCGCATCGTCTACGAACGGCTCAAAAACCAGTGGGCGAGCGCGGCTGAGGGCAAAAACACCCGCCGCCTGGCCAGCCAGCCCTTGCTGATACCCGCCACATTTGCCTGTACCGACGCGGAGGCCGCCACGGCGCAAGCCCACGCCGAAACACTGCAAACGCTGGGGCTGGAGATCAGCGCTTTTTCACCCCGCACGCTGGCGGTACGCGCTGTGCCCACCACGCTGGCCCAAGGCGACGCGGTGGAACTGGCGCGCAGCGTACTGGCCGAACTGGAACAGCAAGACGCCAGCACCGTGGTGCAACGCGCCCACAACGAGCTGCTGGCCACCATGGCCTGCCACGGCGCAGTACGCGCCAACCGGCGCCTGAACCTCGATGAAATGAACGCGCTGCTGCGACAAATGGAGCAAACCGAGCGCAGCGACCAGTGCAACCACGGCCGCCCCACCTGGCGCACGGTATCGGTAGCCGATCTGGACAAACTGTTTTTGCGCGGCCGCTGAAACCGGTGGCGACAAGGTCGGCACGAAGGCGGCCAAGCGCGGGGCATGCGTTCACGCACCTGGGCAATTCTGCAAAACCAAAAGCCAATACCGGCGAATCAGATACCAATAAGGTTGACTACCATCCGGCATGAACCCGCACGTGCCATGATGAAATGAGTAAAACGCTTTTTGAAAAGGAAATTTTCAGGGGTTTTGGCGGAAATAAAATACCTGTTCAAAATACCAACGGCACTCAGGATGCCTTTGATTTGCCCCCCGGCCGCGAACGCGCAGCGCTGCCACTCAGTAATTTGCGCTCGGAGACCAAGCCATAGTCATCGTCAGCAAGCTGAAGTGCTTCGGGATGTTCAAGTCCCGCCTGTTGCTCTGCCCGCTCCAGGGCACGACGGGCGCAGGCAGTCAGGGTAACAAATGTGTTGCGTTTATCAATCTCGCCCTTGTGCAACTCCAACCAGTTTTCGGCAATCAAACGCTTGAGGTGGTAGCGTACCCCGGTCTGCGAGTGCGATAACCCCGCCAACAGCGATTTGATAGTCACCGCCTGCACGCCGTCATTCATCATGACCAGCAACAAAATATCAAATGGAATTAAAGATGAATGGATGCCAAGGTATCGGTGTATTAACACTCGGAATTTAAATAACCTAGAGCCAATTGTGCGCGTATCCAAAATCATCGTTATTGAAGCAGGTTTGCACTGCAGAATTTATGCTTTTCGAATTTCAAATAAAGTGAAGAAAAAATTCTTCTACCCACGATAAATTTTTATTTATTATGATTTTTCGACTTGTTGCTGATAAATAACAACAAATATCATCCCAATAACTCCTTAAACCCCTTTCTATAGATAAAGCATTTGAATAGCGTTTTTGACTTCCAAAATTTTCAATCGAAGATCCGTCACATCTTGAAAGTCTGCGTGAGCTTGACGCAACCCGATACCAAAATTTCCGCGAACTCAATCCAAGTCACCAGCTTAAAGATCGTCGCGTATTTTTCGTCAAAATCATTCTATTGAGAATATCCCCCATATAAAAGGAAAATTCGTACAAAACACCCTTAAAACAAAATACCAAAACAAAAGATTAATTTAGTATATTTATTTGGGGTAGTTAGAGATGCATCGAAAGTCCCACGACGCAGATCGCCCCCAAGCCCTCGGGCTTGGCGGCGCTGCCCTACCCCAGCCGTAGAATCCCGCGTCCATGCCCAGCCATACCCAGCGCCCCACGCAAGCCTCTGCTGCCCTAGCCGTGCGCGCCGAAATCCGGGCACTGTGGTTGCTGGCCTGGCCCATCATGGTCGGGCAACTGGCAAATATCGGCATGTCGGTAGCCCAGGTCGCGATGGCCGGTCACGCCTCGGCGCAAGACCTGGCTGGCGTGTCGCTCGGCATTTCGGTGTGGAACATGGTCATCATCACCCTGATGGGCGTCATGATGTCGGTCAACCCCATGGTGGCCCACCACGTGGGGGCCAACGACCTTGCGCACATTCCCCACCTGGTGCGCCAGGCGCTGTGGAAGGGCCTGTTGTTGGGCCTGCTGGCGGCCGGTATTTTGCAAAGCAGCACCCTGATTTTTGACTTTATGGCGCTTGAGCCCGCTACCCGCCAGGTAGCTGTGGGATTTGTGAAAATCACCAGTTTTGCACTGCCGGCTTTTGCCGCCTACCGCGTGCTCTATGGCTACAGCGCCAGCATGGGCCAGACCAAGCCCATGATGGCCGTGGCACTGGGCGTGCTGCTGCTCAATATATTGCTCAGCTGGATTTTGGTGTTTGGCCACTGGGGCTTTGCGCCCCAAGGCGGCCTGGGCTGCGCCTGGTCCACGGTTTTGTGCGTGTGGGCCAATCTGGGCGGCTTGCTCTGGTGGTTGCGGCGCAGCCCGGCCTTTGCCAGCACCTGGCCATTGGCGCAGTGGGAGTGGCCACACTGGCCCAAGCTGCGCAGCCTGCTGAAAATCGGCCTGCCCATTGGTGTGACCTATTTCGCCGAGACCAGCGCCTTTGCGCTGATTGCGCTCTTGGTCGCGCGCTTTGGCAGCCACCAGGTGGCTGCGCACCAGGTGGCGCTCAATTTCACCTCGCTCATTTTTATGGTGCCGCTGAGCCTGGGCGTGGCGGTGCTCACGCGCGTGGGCCACGCCCTGGGCGCGGGGGACCCGCAGGCCGCGCGCTTTCGCGCTTGGGTGGGGGTGGCGGTGGCACTGGGCTTTGCGTTGGTGTCGGCCAGCGGCATTGCCACCTGGCGCACCGAGATTGCCAGCCTGTACACCGACGACGCGGTGGTGGTTGCCCTGGCCGCGCACCTGCTGCTATTGGCTGCCGTGTTTCAGCTCTCCGACGCGGCGCAGGTGGTCACCAGTGGCGCGATTCGCGGCTACAAAATTACGCGTGCGCCCATGTGGGTGCAGTTGCTGGCGTTTTGGGCGGTGTCGCTGCCTTTGGGGTATGTGCTGGGTATTGCGCCGCAGTGGGCGCCCGACTGGCTGCGCGCGCTGGCCTGGTTTCCCACCGAGCCGATGCAAGCGACGGGGTTTTGGCTGGCCTTGGTCTTGGGCCTGACGGTCGCAGGCGGCGGACTGCTGCTTGTGCTGCGCCACGTGGCGCGCGCCCACCTGGCCGACGCGCGCAACCCCGCCAGCCCCAAGCGCGCCGCCACGCCCTGACCATGGCGCAGGACATGCCCTTTTCTATCGGTCTGGCCGGCCCCACGGCGGCGGGCAAAACCGCGGCCGCCCTGGCCATTGCCCAAGAACACGACTGCGAGATCATCAGCGTGGACTCTGCGCTGGTGTACCGGGGCATGGACATCGGCACGGCCAAACCCAGCGCAGCTGAGCTGGCTGCGGTACCGCACCACCTGATCAACATCCGCGACCCGTTGCAAGCGTACAGCGCCGCAGAATTTGTGACCGACGCGCAAGCGCTGATCAAGGACATCAGCGCGCGCGGCAAGCTGCCCTTGCTGGTGGGCGGCACCATGCTGTATTTCAAGGCCCTGGCCGACGGCATGGACCCCATGCCCGCCGCCAACGCCGCAGTGCGCGCACAGATTGAGCTAGAGGCGCAACAAAAAGGCTGGCCCGCGTTGCACGCGGAGCTCGCGCAGGTGGACCCCACCACCGCCGCGCGCCTGGCCCCGGCCGACAGCCAGCGCATCCAGCGCGCGCTCGAAGTATTTCGCATCAGCGGCCTGCCGCTGTCGCACTTTCATGCGCGCCAAAGCAAGGCGACCGGGGTGGATGCCAAGCCCCAAGCTGCGCTGATTTCGCTGGAGCCCCAAGACCGCGCCTGGCTGCACGCGCGCATTGCCCAGCGCTTTGACCAGATGCTGGACCAGGGTCTGGTGGACGAGGTGACAAGCCTGCGCGCGCGGGGCGACCTGCACCCCGACCTGCCATCCATGCGCTGCGTGGGCTACCGCCAGGTGTGGGAAGCGCTGGACGGCACCTCGCCCCTGGCCGAGCTGCGCGACAAAGGCATTTTTGCCACCCGCCAATTGGCCAAGCGCCAGATCACCTGGCTGCGCGCCATGGCCCAGCGCCAGGTGGTGGCCTGCGACCAAGGCGACGCGCAAGACCAGGTGCTGCGCGCGGTGCGTGAACTGCTGGAGAAGCGCGCATGAAACCGCAAACCCCTAGCCTGCAGATCGTGCATTTGTCCAAGCGCTATGGCACAAGCCCCGTGTTTAGCGACGTGTCGCTGTCGGTCGCACCCGGCGAATTTGTCGCCATCATGGGCGAGTCCGGCGTGGGCAAATCAACCTTGCTCAATTGCATGGCGGGCCTGGACAGCTGGGACAGCGGCAGCGTGCATGTGGGCGGCGTAGACCTGGGCACTCTGGGCGACGACCAACGCGCGGCGCTGCGGCGCACCCAGATTGGCTTTGTGTTTCAGGCTTTTCATGTGCTGCCGCACTTGGACGTGGCGCAAAACGTGGCCCTGCCCTTGTTGCTGTTGGGCACGCCCGACGCGGCGCGCGTGCAAGCGCTGCTTGCATCGGTGGGCCTGGGTGGCCTGGGCGCGCGCTTGCCCCAGCAGCTCAGCGGCGGCCAGTTGCAGCGCGTGGCCATTGCGCGTGCGCTGGTGCACCGCCCGCGCCTGATACTGGCCGACGAGCCCACCGGCAACCTGGACCCCAGCACCGCCGCCGTGGTCATGGACGCGCTGGTGGCGCAAACGCGCTTGCACGGCGCCTCCTTGGTGCTGGTCACCCACTCGGTGGCAGCGACCGAACGCGCTGACCGCGTGTTGCGGCTTACGCTTGGGGGAATGGTGGACAGCGAGCGGACGGCGTAGCCGACCGGCACCAGAGCGTATTGACAATCGATACACATCACCCTAGGATGCACGCATTGCGCCAAGCGCAATTAAGGAGAAATTTATGCGTGATGCCGCCATCAACCTGCGCGCTCTGACCGAGCAGCGCGATCTCATCGACTACGCCGCGCAACTGCTGGGCAAAAACCGCTCAGACTTCATGCTAGAGGCCGCTTGCGACAAAGCGCAGTCCGTGGTGCTAGACCAGGTTTTCTTCACCCTGGACAACAGCAAATTCAAGCAATTCACCGCCCTGCTTGACGCCCCGCCCGCCGCTAACCCGGGGCTGGAGCGGCTGCTGGCCGTGAAGGCGCCTTGGAGTGGTGCAAAGGCGTGAGCCCCCAACTCAGCGCTCCAGCGCCGCTGGACAGCAGCCATCGTCTGGACGGCTTCTTTTGCGGCGAGACCGCCCTGGACGATTGGCTCAAACGCCGGGCTTTGGCCAACCAGGCCAGTGGAGCCAGTCGAACTTTCGTGGTGGCCGACCCGCAAGGGTGTGTTGTGGGCTACTACGCCATGGCCGCTGGTGCGGTGTCGCAACCCGCCGCCACGCCCTCGGTGCGGCGCAATATGCCCGACCCCGTACCGGTGATGGTGCTGGCGCGACTTGCGGTCGCGGTCAACGCGCAAGGTTTGCAGCTAGGCGGCGCGCTTTCGCAAGATGCCGTTCAACGGGCGGTGGCGGTGTCGCAGCAGGCGGGTGTGCGGGCTTTGCTGGTGCATGCGCTGCACGACCGCGCCAAATTGTTTTATGAACATTACGGCTTTCAGGCCTCCCCCTTGCACCCCTTGACGCTGATGCTGCGCCTTAGCCCGAAGTAAAGGGAGGATGCAAACCTGCCGCCAGCCAGGCGCGGCTACTGCCCAGGCGGTAGCGCGGCCAAAGGGTCAGCACAGGCCACGCCCAGCGGCTCGAAGTGTTTGAGGTTGCAGGTCAGTAATAGCAGCCCTGCGTTTTTTGCCAGCGCCGCTATGGCCACATCTGCAAAGCCGGGGTGGCGGCCCTGCGCCATGGCGGCGTCTGAAATATCTCCAGCCAGCCGGGCGGCTTGCGCATCCAGGGGCAAGATGCGGTCTGCATAGATGTTCAGCAGACCGTCCAACCAGCGGTCAAGGCGGTCTGCCCGCTCTGTACCCCCCGCGCGGCGCAATTTGCCAATACCTTGCGCCATTTCAGCAATGGCGATGCAAGGCAGATAAAGCTGCTTGTGGTGCGCTTGCAGCCATTCGCCCAAGGGAGTGGGCACAAAAGACTCTCGTCCGGGAGCCAGCACAGA
The DNA here is from genome assembly GCA_947448105.1 of Burkholderiales bacterium. Classification (GTDB taxonomy): domain Bacteria; phylum Pseudomonadota; class Gammaproteobacteria; order Burkholderiales; family Burkholderiaceae_C; genus Allorhodoferax. The sequence goes on along the minus strand of CANFNE010000119.1, from coordinate 1,471 downwards.
CACCACACTGGTGTCGAGCAAGTAGCCCTTAAGCAAAATCGACACCTCGCAACGGCGTGGCGTCCCGCTGGGTCACCAGCGGCTCGGGCATGGCCAAAAGGTAGTTGGCCAGGTTGGGCATCTCGGTCGGGTAGAGGCGCGCTCCGTCGGCCACCGGCACGATCATGGCGCAGGGGTGGCCGTGGCGGCTGACCAGTGTGGGCTGGCCTTTTTCTGCGGCGGCCACCAGCGCAGAAAAACTGGCTTTAGCTTCGCGAATTTGTACGGTTTCCATTGCGATCTCCCATGTGACTACATGAGGTCATTTTAGGGTGATTTAGCTTCCCGACGCAAGCCCGTGTCCATCGGCAGCCCATCTGCCGCCAACCAGCCGCGCAGGCTGTTGACAAAAGCCATTTGCTTGGCGCGCGCCAGGTCTTCGCGGCGCACCACGGCTTCTTGCAAGCGGCCACTTTCCAGCGCTTGGGCGCGGCCCACGCCGCCCAGCAAGCCGCACTCCAGCGGCGGAGTGACCCAGCGGCCATCGAGTTCCAGCGCGATGTTGCCGCGCGTGCATTCGGTGATTTCGCCTTGCGGGTTCCAAAGAATGGTGTCGAACACGGAGGTATCGAGCGGGGTAAACGCGTCGTAGTGTGCGCGCCGGGTGGTCTTAAAGCGCACGAACTCGCCATGTGCCTCCAGCAGCGGGCGGTCTGCCAGTTGCAATCGCACCCGCGCCGGGCTGGGCGGCAGCGCAAAGGCCTGTGCTTGCGGCGTACCGCGCGCATCAAGCAGCAAGCGCACCCGCCACAGGCCGCTGGCGTGCTCCAAGGCCACGACCTGCAAGCAGTTACGCACACGCGATTCGTCCCAGGGCGTGCCGAAATGCACCGCGCCGGCCTGCATGCGCGCCAGGTGAGCGTCCAGGTGGCGAAACTCGCCGCCTTGCAAAGCCAGGGTTTCGAGCAAGCTAAACGCCTGGCTCGCGCGTTGCACAAAGGCCTGCTTGTAGCCCCACTCCTGCCATTCGCCCTCGGGGCGCGCGTCTGCGGTAATGCCGCTGCCAATGCCGCAGCGCGCATCAAGGCCTTTCAAGGTGACGGTGCGAATCGGCACGTTGAAAGTGGCCGCGCCACCGGGCTGCACCAGGCCTAAGGCACCGCAGTACACGCCGCGCGCCTGGGGCTCGAGCTGGCGGATCATTTGCATGGCGCGTACCTTGGGCGCGCCGGTGACCGAGCCGCAGGGAAACAGCGCGCCAAACACGTCGGCCAGACGGGTGCCCGCGCGGGTGCGGGCCTGCACGTCTGAGGTCATTTGCCACACGGTGGCCAGCGCTTCGGTATGAAAAAGGCGCGGCACCTCGACGCTAAAAGCTTCGGCCACGCGTGACATGTCGTTGCGCAGCAAGTCCACCACCATCACGTTCTCGGCGCGCTCTTTGGGCGAGCTGCGCAGGGTGTGGGCCAGGGCGGCGTCTTCTTGCGGGGTG
>CANFNE010000118.1 GCA_947448105.1 Burkholderiales bacterium | reverse complement strand
ACTCACATCACTTGCTGTCGCTGTAGCAGCGCTCAGTGCGGCTTCGGCCTTTGCACAAGACGCCAATTTGTCGACCCTGCAGCGCATGGGCAACACCGCCACCAACATGAACATTCCTTCTATCCCCCAGGAAGGAAAGAATGCAGACGCCATCCGCGCCAACCTGAAAAAGGTCAAGCTGCCCGAAGGCTTCAAGATCGACTTGTACGCCGTGGTGCCTGACGCCCGCTACATGGCGGTCGCTCCCTCGACCAACATGCTGTTTGTCGGCACGCGCAAGACCAACGTCTATGCAGTGACCCACCGCAACAACGGCGACGCAGCGACCGAAGTCAAAGCGTTTGCACCTTCCATCAAATTCAGCAACCCCAATGGCGTTTGCTTCACCGCCGACGGCTTCCTGGTCGTTGCCGAATCCAACCGCATCCTGCACTTCCCCGCAGCTGAGTACTTCTACGAAGGCCCGGACGTGGCGGTGGGCGTGGTCGTTCCTGAAGGCAAGCTGATCCCGGTCGAAGAGCAATCCTTCAACCACACCGGTCGCGTTTGCAAGGTGGACAAAGACGGCAAGATTTTCGTCACCATGGGCCAGCCTTACAACGTGCAGCCCGCAGACAAGGTGGCCTTGTTCGAGAGCTTGGGCATTGGCGGCGTGCTGCGCTTTAACGGTCTGGACGGATCCGGCCGCACCGTGTATTCCAAAGGCATGCGCAATCCTGCCGGCATCACCATCGGGCCAAAGGGCGACGTCTGGACCACGGACAACCAGGTCGACGGTTTGGGTGACGACATCCCACCAGGCGAGTTGAACAAGCTCACCAAGGCGGGTGAACACTTCGGCTTCCCGTACTACAACGGCCACTTCAAGGTCGCAGGCTCGCCTGCGGCAGAAGACCTGAAGGACATGAAAGAACCCGCAGGCCACATCTACCCGCAAGTAGAGTTCCCAGCCCACCAGGCACAACTGGGCCTGACCCACTACACCGGCAAGGCCTTCCCTGCGAAGTACCAAAACGGCATGTTTGTGGCATCGCACGGTTCTTGGAACCGTACGACACCTAGCGGCTACCTGATCAACTTCGTGCCAATCAAGGCCGATGGCAACGCAGGCCCCGCCGAAGTGTTTGCTGACGGCTTCCTGGACAAGAAAACCGGTCGCGCCTTGGCTCGCCCTGTGGACGTGGCCAACCTGCCAGACGGCTCCATCCTGGTGTCGGACGACTACGCTGGCGCGATCTACCGCATCAGCTACACCGGCATGTAATTTGGGACGGCGGTACGGGCGTTGGCGCCCGTACGCTGCGTCGTACCGGGGCCCTTTCGGGGGCCCCTTTTTTTATACAGTTCCACTATGAACAAAATTTTTATTGCCGTGCTGGCTGGTGCCGCGTTCAGCGCCTATGCCAACGATGTTGCAGAGGGTCGGGCAAAAGCCGAGGTCGCGTGCGCCTTGTGCCACGGGCCCACCGGACAGGCTACGCTGCCCAATGCCCCCAACCTGGCGGGACAACAAGCCATTTACCTGAACGAGCAGTTGCGAAATTACCGCAGCGGAAAGCGCCAGAATGAAGTGATGAACATGATCGCAAAGCCGTTGACGGATGCCGACATTTCTCATTTGGCGGCCTGGTTTAGCGCAGTCAAAGTGACGGTGGAAGCGCCCTGACCTTGGTTCTCTGAATTACTAAAGCCAAATCCGGCTGAACTGTTATTTCCAAGCGCGGGATGTGTACTCCGTGCCTTCTATTCGCCTTTGCCCCATTTATTGCTAGACCTGTATGACGTCCACTCTCAAGCTCACCCCCCAGGCATTCGCCGTTGCACTTTTGACCGGTCTGCTTTCGCCAAGCTTTGCCCAGACGCTCGATGAAGTGGTAGTGAGTGCGTCGCGCGCGCAGGCCCGCAGCTTTGACGCGCCCGCCGCCATCCAGTCGGTCGGCCGCGAGGCCATCCAAAACGGCGGGCCGCAGGTCAATCTGTCGGAGTCGCTCGTGCGGGTGCCAGGTCTGACCATCCTGGACCGGAGCAACTACGCGCAGGATTTGCAGCTCTCGATCCGTGGTTTTGGTGCGCGCGCGCCTTTTGGTATTCGCGGCATTCGCCTGCTGATTGACGGCATTCCCGCCTCCACCCCCGACGGCCAGGGCCAGGGTTCGTCGGTGAGCCTAACCTCCATGGACCACATTGAGGTCTTGCGCGGACCGCTGGCGCAGTTGTACGGCAACGCTTCGGGGGGCGTGATCCAGGCATTCACGAAACCCGCGTCCAAAGTGCCACAGGTGGATTACCAGTACTACGTGGGCGACTACGGCCTGCACCGCGCGGACTACCAGTTCTCTGATACCGTGGGCGCCTATGGCATCGTGGCCGACTACAGCACCTTCACCATCGACGGCTACCGCGACAACAGCCGCACCGAGCGCAAACAGTTCAACGGCAAGCTCGACTTCAACCCCAACGAGCAGACGCGCGTGAACCTGGTGTTCAACCAGTTTGATATGCCGCTGGCGCAGGATCCGCTGGGATTGACACGCGATCAGTTGACCAATCCCGCAGCCGCTGGCAGCGGTGCGGTAACGACGATGGCGCGCAAAATCGTGTTGCAAAACCAGTTGGGCGGGGCTGCCACCTACACGGTAGACCAGGACCGCTCTTTCACCACCCGTGCGTATTACGGCACCCGCGACAACCTGCAGTACCAAAGCACGTCGGCTTGGATTGGGCTCAACCGCCGCTACTACGGCTTGGGCCTGCAATACAACGAAAAGTCGCGCTGGGGGGAAACGCCGATGGAATGGACAAGCGGCTACGAATTTGACCGCTCTCGTGAGTACCGTGAAGGCGGCGCAACGCTCAATGGCCAAAAATCGGGCAGCCCGAACCGCAGCGAGGACAACCAGGCCGAGAACAGCGACTTCTTCGTTCAGGGCAGCGCGCACGTATCAGATGAAGTCTCCCTCGTGGGCGGACTGCGCTACAGCACCGTTCGATTTATGAGCGACGACTATTTCATCACCAATAGCAACCCGGATGGTTCGGGCAACGTCAGTTACCGGTCCGTCAACCCGGTGTTGGGCCTGACCTACTACGCCACCGAGCACCTCAACCTGTACGCCAACTATGGCCAAGGCTTTGAGACGCCCACATTGGCAGAAATGGCTTATACAAAAACTACCACCACCGCGCCCAAGGCGGTATTCAACCCCGTGCTCAATGCTGCCAGCAGCCGGCACTATGAGATCGGCAGCAAATGGTTGCCTAGCCGCCAATCGCGGTTGGACTTTTCTGTGTTTCAGATCGACTCCACCGACGAGATCATCGTCGTGCAAAACTCAGGCTCCAGCGCCTATGGAAATGCACCAGGCACCTCGCGTACGGGGTGGGAACTTGCCAGCAGCCTGCTGGTCAACCCGCATGTCTCAGCGAGCTTGTCTGCATCGGCAATCGACGCCCAGTATTCACAGGCCTTCAAGTGCGCCGTCACCGCGCTGTGCGGCTCGGCCAGCCAGGTTCCCGCAGGCAGCAAGATTCCGGGAATACCTGCTACCTCCGTTTTTGGTGAGTTGGCATGGGCGAGCCAGCCCATGGACGCGGCCAAGGCCCAGGCCACGGGCGGCACGCGTGTGGCCCTTGAGCTGGTGCACTCTGGCCGCATTTATGCCGACGACCTGAACACCGCGGCGACCGACGGACGCACCGTCTTCAACCTCAGCGCCAGCCAGCGCTGGGCCGTGGACAAGGCCGCAGTCACGCTTTATGCGCGATTGAACAATGCCAGCGACGAGCGCTATGTGGGCTCGGTCATCGTGAACCAGAGCAGCAAGCAGTTCTACGAACCCGGCCTGCCCCGCAACTGGATGCTCGGCGTTTCAATCTCCGCTCCGCTCTAAGGCCAGCGCCGGTGGCGGACTAGTCCACCACCACCGGCACGCGTTGCGCCAGTGCGCACATCAGCTCGTAGCCCAGGGTTTGCGCGCAGGCGGCAACTTCGTCGATGCACAGGACTTCGCCGCTGCTTGCTGCGCCCCAAAGCGTGACTTCGCTGCCCAGGTCGGCGCCGGGCAGCGCGCTCAGGTCCACGGCCAGCATGTCCATGCTCACCCGACCCACCGTGCGGCTGCGCACGCCATTGACCAACACCGGTGTGCCGGTGGGGCAAACGCGGGGGTAACCATCGGCATATCCGCAGGCCACTACGCCAATGCGCATGGCGCGCTCGGCCACAAAACCCGATCCATAGCCCACGGTGTCGCCCGGCACCAGGTCTTGAATGGCAATGATCTGTGCGCGCAGGCTCATGGTGGGTTGCAGGCCCCAATGGGCGGCTGGGTTTTCGGGGTGGTCCGGGGCGCTGCCGTACAGGGCGATGCCAATGCGCACCCAGTCATTGGCGCAGTGCGCGTGGCGCAGGGTGGCCGCGCTGTTGCTGATGCAGCGCTCGCCCGGCAAGTCGGCGCTGGCCGCCTCGAACGCGGCGAGCTGCGCCGCCACGCCGATGGCGCCGTCGGCGTCACTGAAATGCGTCATGAGCGAGATTTCGTCCACCTGGGGCAAGGCATTGAGGCGCGTCCAGGCGGCTCGGTAGTGTTCGGGGCGAAAGCCCAGGCGGTTCATGCCGCTGTTCATTTTCAGGAACACGCGCTGCGGCACATTGGTCTTGTGGGCGGCGAGCATGTCGATTTGCGCCTCGTTGTGCACCGTGTGCCACAGGTCCAGGCGAGAGCACCACTCCAGGTCGCGCAGTTCGAACGCGCCTTCGAGCAGCAAGATCGGCCCGCGCCAGCCCAGCGTGCGCAGGCGCTGGGCTTCTTCCAGGTCGAGCAGTGCAAAACCGTCGGCGCCGCGCAGGCCCTCAAAGGCGCGCTCAATGCCGTGGCCATAGGCATTGGCCTTGACCACGGCCCAGGCGCGGGCGTCCGGGACGCGCGCGCGCGCCGCCTGCAGGTTGTGGCGCAAGGCCTGGGGATGGATGGTGGCTTGGATGGGACGGGGCATGGTGCAACTGTAGCTGCGCCGGGGCGGCGCCGACACGGCCAGCGCATGGCTGCGTGCTATAACCCTCGCACTTTGCCAGCCCATCGACATCACACCACCGCCATTCCCATCTAGCGACAGACTCTTTTACTGATGAAACGCGGTTTTTTCACCATCATGGCGGCGCAGTTTTTCAGCTCGCTGGCCGACAACGCCTTGTTTGTGGGTGCGGTGCAGTTGCTGCGCAGCGCCCACGCCCCCGAATGGCAGCAAGCGGCGCTGGTGCCCATGTTTGCGCTGTTTTATGTGGTGCTGGCGCCTTTTGTGGGCGCCTATGCCGACGCCTACCCCAAGGGCCGTGTCATGCTGCTGAGCAACGGCATCAAGATTGCTGGATGCCTGCTGATGCTCTTTGGCAGCCACCCGCTCATGGCCTACGCGGTAGTGGGCCTGGGGGCGGCGGCCTATTCGCCGGCCAAGTACGGCATCCTGACCGAGCTGCTGCCGGCTTCCCAACTGGTCAAGGCCAATGGCTGGATTGAGGGGCTGACGATTGCGTCCATCATTTTGGGCGTGCTCTTGGGCGGACAACTCGTGGGGCCGCATATTGCGCCGTTCTTGTTGTCCTTGGACCTTCCCTTCATCGACACCGGCATTGACACCGCGCCGGAGGCGGCGATTTGCCTGCTGATATTTGTTTACCTGCTGGCCGCCTGGTTTAACACCCGCATTCCCCACACAGGCGTGGAAATGCGGCCCTTGCCCCAGCGCGTTATCAGCCTGTTGCCCGATTTCTGGAATTGCAACACCCGGCTCTGGGGCGACAAGCTGGGGCAGATTTCGCTGGCCACCACCACCTTGTTTTGGGGTGTGAGCGGCAATTTGCGCTACATCGTGTTGGCCTGGGCGGCAGCGGCCCTGGGCTACAGCGTGACACAGGCCTCGTCCTTGGTCGGTGTGGTGGCCGTGGGAACCGCCGTGGGCGCGGTGGTGGCGTCCCTGCGCATGCGCCTGGAAGTGGCCACGCGCGTGATTCCGCTGGGAGTAGCGATGGGCGTGCTGGTAATTTTGCTCAACTTCATTTCCAACGTCTGGGTCGCGGCGCCGTTTTTGATTTTGCTTGGCGGCCTGGGCGGCTTTTTGGTGGTGCCCATGAACGCCTTGCTGCAGCACCGCGGCCACAACCTGATGGGCGCCGGGCGCTCGATTGCGGTGCAAAACTTCAATGAGCAGACTTGTATTTTGGTGCTGGGCGGTCTGTACAGCCTGTCCACGGGCATGGGTGTGTCGGCCTTTGCCGCCATCAGTGCTTTTGGCGTGCTGGTGGCCGGCTGCATGGCGCTGATCAAGCGCTGGCATGAACGCAACTGCCGCGAACACGGTGAACAAGTGGACCACCTGCTCGATATCGCGCGCAACGACAACCTGCACGGCTAGGCCACCCCCGCTGTGGCACCGCCCAAACAGTCGCTGGTGTTTGGCTTTGTGGTGGTGCCGAACTTTTCGATGATCGCGCTGAGCGCCTGCGTAGACCCGCTGCGCATTGCCAACGGCGTGCTGGGGCGCGCCACCTACCGCTCGGTGCTGCTGTCGGTCGATGGCGGCCTGGTGGCCTCGAGTGACGGCATCCAGGTCATGACGCAACACAGTCTGGCCGAGGCACCCGCACTGGACGTGGTGTTTGTGATCGGCCCCAACCCGATTCCCAGCCGCGGCCTGCGGGCGCTTACCCTTTGGTTGAAAAAATTAGCAGCCCAAGGCATCCCACTGGGCGGCATCGACACGGGCGCCTACCTGATGGCGCAGGCCGGCCTGCTCAACGGCTACCGCAGCACCATCCACTGGGAAGACCATGGGGCTTTGGCAGAGCAGTTTCCACAAGTGATCGTGACCCAGCATTTTTTTGAAGTGGACCGCGACCGCTACACCTGCAGCGGTGGCGTGGCGCCGCTGGACCTGATGACCTATCTATTGACCCGTGCGCCGGGCAGCCGCGAGCTGGCCAACGAGGTGGCCAATTTGCTGGTGGTGGAGCGGCGCAGCCTGACCGATGTGCAAACCGTGTCCATCATCCACCAGGAGCGCGTCACCCACCCGGCAGCAGTCGAGGCCCTGCGCCTGATGGAGGCCAATGTGGGCGAGCCGCTCACGATTACGGAGATTGCGCAGTTTGCCGGCATGCCTTTGCGCAGTTTGCAGCGGCTATTTCGCCAGCAATTTGCCAAGTCGGCCGAACGCATCTATTTGGACATCCGGCTCTCGCACGCGCGCATTTTGGTGCAGCGCAGCGACAAAAGTATCCGTGACATTGCATCCGAGACCGGATTCGCCTCGCCGTCGCATTTGACGGCGCGGTACACGCCCCGTTTTGGGGCGCCACCCCAAAAAGACCGTGCAAACCGCCGCCAAGGACTGGCGTTTAAGGAAAGACTCTTGTCGTAATTCGCTATCATCTTTCGCGACTTTGCCTTAATACTCGGGTGCTATTACAAGCAACCTTTGGAGAACCCCATGACCATGCCCAACCTGATCACCATCGACAACGGCGAGCGCGTCCGCCACAGTTTCTCGGACGGCGAATACGCCAACCGCATCCGCAAGCTGCGCGCCATGATGGCGCAGCGTTCGGTCGACACCGTGGTGTTCACCAGCTACCACAACATCAATTACTACAGCGATTTCCTTTATTGCTCGTTTGGTCGTTTCTACAGCTTGGTGGTCACGCAGGACAAGGCCGTCATCATT
>CANFNE010000117.1 GCA_947448105.1 Burkholderiales bacterium | reverse complement strand
CCATGAACGCCCCCACCCGCTCCCACAGTTTGATGCCCCAACTGGCGCTACGCGAAGTGCCCCAAGCGCTGATCGACGCACTGCAAGCGCGCTTCGGCAGCCGCTGCGCCACGGGCCTGGCGGTGCGCCAGCAGCACGGGCGTGACGACTCGGCCCTGGACGCGCCGCCGCCCGCAGCCGTGGTGTTTGCCGAGTCCACCGCAGACGTGGCCGCCGCCGTGGCGCTGGCGGCGCAGTACCGCGTGCCCGTGATTCCCTTTGGCGTGGGCTCTTCTCTGGAAGGTCATTTATTGGCGGTGCAAGGCGGCATCAGTATTGACTTGGGGCGCATGAACCAGATCGTGGCCATCTGCCCCGAAGACCTGACCGTGACGGTGCAGCCCGGCGTGACGCGCAAGCAGCTCAACGAGGCGCTCAAAAGCAGCGCCTTGTTTTTTCCGATTGACCCGGGGGCCGATGCTTCGCTGGGCGGCATGAGCGCCACCCGCGCCAGCGGCACCAACGCCGTGCGCTACGGCACCATGCGCGACAACGTGCTTGGGCTCGAAGTGGTCACCGCCAGCGGCGAAGTGATCCGCACCGGCACCCGCGCGCGCAAGTCGTCTGCCGGTTACGACCTCACGCGCCTGATGGTGGGCAGCGAGGGCACGCTGGGTGTGATGACCGAGATCACGCTCAAGGTCTATCCGCTGCCCGAGGCGGTGATGGCCGCCACCTGCGCCTTTTCTACCTTGGCTGACGCTGTTAACACCACGATTGCCATCATCCAAATGGGCGTGCCGATTGCGCGCTGCGAGCTGCTCGACGGCAACACGGTGCGCATGGTCAACCAGCACTCCAAGCTCGGGCTGGCCGAGGGGCCGATGATGTTGATGGAGTTCCATGGTTCCCCGGCCAGTGTGCAAGAGCAGATTGCCACGGTGCAAGACATCGTCAATGACAACCAGGGCCACGGCTTTGCATGGGCCAGCACGCCCGAAGAACGCACCCGCCTGTGGGCCGCGCGGCACAACGCCTACTTTGCCGGTGTGCAGTCGCGCCCGGGTTGCCGCTGCATTACCACCGACACTTGCGTGCCCATCTCCAAACTGGCCGACGCCTTGCTTGAATCGGTGGACGAGGCCAATGCCGCAGGCATTCCCTACTTTATGGTCGGCCACGTGGGCGACGGCAATTTCCATATGGGCTATTTGATTGACCCCAACAGCGCCTCAGAGCGTGAAACGGCCGAGCACCTGAACAGCTTGCTGGTGGCCCGCGCGCTGCGCCTGGGCGGCACCTGCACCGGCGAACACGGCGTGGGCCTGCACAAAATGGACTTTTTGGTGGCCGAGGCAGGCGCTGGCGCCATCGGCATGATGCGCGCCATCAAGTTAGCGCTGGATCCGCACAACATCATGAACCCGGGCAAGATATTTGTGCTTTGAAGTGCCACGACCACAGCCGCGCACGCGCTCCGTTTGCGACAGTGCGGCTCTGGGGCCCGGCTGAAGTTATGGCACATTAAAGCCCATGCCTCAGCCCACCACTTACCCCACCCTCGAAGACGCCATTGGCAAAACTCCGCTTGTCGCCCTGCAACGCATAGGCGCTGCGGACAACTCCACCCGCAACAACGTGGTTCTGGGCAAGCTTGAGGGCAATAACCCGGCCGGCTCAGTGAAAGACCGTCCGGCGCTGTCCATGATCCAGCGCGCGCAAGAGCGCGGCGACATTGCGCCCGGCGACACCTTGATAGAGGCCACATCCGGCAACACGGGTATTGCGCTGGCCATGGCCGCGGCCATCAAGGGCTACCGCATGGTGCTCATCATGCCCGAGGACTTGTCGATCGAGCGGGTGCAAACCATGAAGGCCTTTGGCGCCGAACTCATCCTCACGCCCAAAAGCGGCGGCATGGAATACGCCCGCGATTTGGCTGAAAAAATGCAGGCCGAGGGCAAGGGCAGGGTGCTCGACCAATTTGCCAACCAGGACAACCCGCGCGTGCACTACGAGACCACCGGCCCCGAAATCTGGGCTGACACGCAGGGCCACGTCACCCATTTTGTGAGCGCGATGGGCACCACCGGCACCATTACCGGCGTAGCGCGTTACCTGAAAGAAAAGAACCCGGCCATCCGCATCATCGGCGCCCAGCCGTCTGAGGGCTCGCGCATTCCGGGCATCCGCAAGTGGGCGCCGGCCTATTTGCCTAAGATTTACGACCCGGCCAACGTGGACGAGCTGCGCTACGTGAGCCAGGCGGACGCCGAAGAGATGTGCCGCCGCATGGCGCGTGAAGAAGGCATTTTTGCGGGTATTTCGGCGGCAGGCGCCTGCTGGGTGGCGCAGCAAATTGCCAGCGAGGTGCAAGACGCCACCATCGTCTTCATCGTGTGCGACCGGGGCGACCGCTACTTGTCTACCGGCGTGTTTCCGGCCTAGGCCTGTTTTTAGAACCCCCTATTTGAGTCATAGCCCATGAGCCACGCTTTCAAATTTTGCCCCCAATGCGCCACGCCGCTGGCCCTGATCAGCCAGATGGAAGACGGTGGCGACAAGGTGCGCCTGCGTTGCACCGCCTGCGACTACACCCACTGGAACAACCCGACGCCGGTGCTGGCGGGCATTGTGGAGGTGGATGGGCAAATTTTGCTGGCCCGCAACGCCGCCTGGCCGGGCAAGATGTATGCGCTGATTACCGGCTTTATGGAGGCCGGTGAGACGCCGCAAGAGGGCATTGCGCGTGAGATCGCGGAAGAAACCAATCTGGTCACCGACGAACTCAAGCTCGTGGGCGTGTATGACTTTCAGCGCATGAACCAGATCATCATCGCCTACCACGCGGTCTGCCACGGCGAAGTGCGCCTGTCGCCCGAGCTGGTGGATTACCGCATGTACGCGCCGCAAGACCTGAAATGCTGGCCTGCGGGGACCGGCTATGCGCTGGCCGACTGGCTGACCTCGCGCGGCCACACACCCCAGTTTGTGGAGTGGCCCAAGCGCGAAGCGCCCGCTGCCCAGACCAGCTAACCCGCAAGACTTACCTATGTCCACCGACTACACCATCGACATCGAAATCGACACCCGCGGTCTGAACTGCCCGCTGCCCATCCTTAAAGCCAAACGCGCGCTCACCGGCATGGAAAGCGGCCAGGTGCTCCAAGTGGTGTCCACCGACGCGGGTTCCCTCCGCGACTTTCAGGCCTTTGCCAAACAAACCGGCAACACGCTGCTAGACCAGCAAACCCTAGGGCTAGAGTTTGTGCATGTGATGCGCAGGCGCTAAAGGCCGGGGCTGCACGCGCCGCCAGAATAGGCTCGATGGCCACGGCCTGCGGCCCGACGGTGACTAAGAATGCCTGTCATTGCGAGCGCAGCGCGGCAATCCACGGTGGCGCGGAAACTCAGGTTCCATGGGCTGCCACGGCCTTCGGCCTCGCAGTGACGAAGAATGCCTGTCATTGCGAGCGAAGCGCGGCAATCCACGGTGGCGCGGAAACTCAGGTTCCATGGACTGCCACGGCCCTCGGCCTCGCAGTGACTGAGGATGCCTGTCGTTTCGAGCGCAGCGCGGCAATCCAGGGACTTAGGATGGAGGAATTCCACTTTGAGCACAGAGATGCAGCCAGCCATTTACATCTTGGCCAGTAAGCCGAACGGCACGCTGTACGTGGGCGTGACCTCCAATCTCATTCAACGCATTTGGCAGCATAAGAACACGCTCGCGCCCGGGTTTACCCAGAAGTACGGGGTTCACTTGCTGGTTTACTTTGAAATGCACGCGACCATGGTCGATGCAATTACGAGGGAAAAGCAACTTAAGGCAGGGTCCAGAGCCAAAAAAATTGAACTAATTCAGAGTTTCAATCCTGAGTGGAAAGATTTGTACCCTAGTATTTTGTAGATGCCGCGCTGGTCTGCCACGGCCTTCGGCCTCGCAGTGACGGCGCAGGTCCGTCATTGCGAGCGAAGCGCGGCAATCCAAGGCTGCGCTGAGAATTGAGACTCAATGCGTCGCTGCAAGCCAAGGTTCATGGACTGCCACGGCCTTCGGCCTCGCAGTGACGGCGCAGGTCCGTCATTGCGAGCGAAGCGCGGCAATCCAAGCCTGCGCCGCTTATCAGCGCTTACTGCCGAAACGCATCATGGCAGCCCTTGCAGGTGCCGCCCACGCCGCCCACAGCCACCTTGATCGTGTCCAGGTTGCCGGTTTTGGCGGCAACCGAGAGTTTGGCCATTTCGGCTTGCATCTTGTCGGCGTAGTCATTGAACTTGGGTTTGTCGAGCCAGATTTCGGGCTTGGCCTTGGTGTCGCCCTTGTCGGTGCCCTCGCCAAAAGCCGCCCAGGGCAGCTTGGCTACAAACTCGGCGGTGGTGGCGCTGTCTAGTGCCACTTTGGCGTCAAACGGCGCTTTGCCAGCGGCCATGGCGGCCACGCGACCAAAGTTTTGCTGCATCACAAACAGGGCGCTTTTGCGGTATTTGATGGCGTCTTCGGCTTTGGCGAATTGGCCCCACGATGGGGCGCTCAGGAGCAGGGCGGTGCTGGCGATCAGCAGTGTGCGTACAAAGGACTTCATGGGCGGAGCTTTCAAGTCAAGGTGGGGCAATAGTGCCGGGGCAGATTTTGACAAGGGGTTTAGCGCCCCCGGGCCTTGAAGGTCATTTTTTGAATTGATGCCCATCGGCCCGCACAAAACCACGGCGCGGCTGCACGCATTGTTAGATAGACTGCTTTGCCCCCGTCCGTTCGGGGCGCACAGGGAGAAAAACGTGAACCTCGTACGCATTTGGGACTTGCCCACCCGCCTATTCCATGGCGCCTTGATTTTGGCTTTTGTCGGGCTGATTGCCACTGCGCAAATTGGCGGCAGCGCCATGGAGTGGCACTTTCGCTGCGGCTACGCCGTTGTGGCCTTGCTGCTGTTTAGGCTGGTATGGGGCTGGGTGGGCGGCTACTGGTCGCGCTTTGCCCAGTTCATATCCAGCCCGGCGGCCGCGCTGGCCTACGCCCGCACACCCTTTGAGCAACGCCCGCCCAGCACGGGCCACAACCCGATGGGTGCGTGGTCGGTGCTGGCTATTTTGTTGGCGCTGGGTTTGCAGGTGACGGCCGGTTTGTTCAGCGACGACGAAATCGCCACTGCCGGGCCCCTGGTGCCCTATGCCAGCGGCCAGTGGGTGAGCCTGGCGACCCGCTACCACACCAGCATCGGCAAACTCGCCGTGTTTGCGCTCTTGGCGCTGCACGTGGCCACGGTGCTGTACTACCGCCACAAACGCAAGATCGACCTGATCACGCCCATGGTCAGCGGCGACAAACTGCTGCCCGAAGGCACACCCGCATCCAAAGACTCGGCGGGTACGCGGGTGCTGGCTTTGGTGGTGCTGGGGGTGATTGCGGTGGGGGTGGCGGTTTTGTTGGGTTGAGGCTCGTGGGCCGCCGCGGCCAACGATCAATTGCCCGAAGGCATAGAGCGCGCCCGAATCCCGCTCAGCGTTGCCCCAGCGCTGATCTGCTCTGGGTCGGTCATCACGTGAATCAGGGTAGGGCGGTCGGCTTGAAAGCCTTGCAGCACGGCTTCTACCAATGCGGCGGGCTGGGTGATGCGCAGGCCGTGGGCGCCATAGGCTTGGGCTAGCGCCACAAAGTCGGGGTTGTGCAGGGCAGTGCCGTGGGTGCGCTCGGGGAAGAATTTCTCTTGGTGCATGCGGATGGTGCCGTACATCTGGTTGTCAAACACCACGACGACGATGGGCAGCGCCAGGTGCACGGCGGTGGCCAGTTCGTGCCCGCTCATCATGAAGCAGCCGTCGCCCGCCAGGCACAGCACGTCGCGCTGCGGGTGCGCCAGTTTGGCGCCTATGGCTGCCGGCAGGCCGTAGCCCATGGCGCCGCTGGTGGGCGCCAGCTGGCTGCCAAAGTGCCGGTACCGAAAGTAGCGGTGCGCCCAGGTGGTGTAGTTGCCCGCGCCGTTGGTAATCACCACGTCGGCCGGTAGCTGCGCGCGCAGCAGGCCCCAGGTTTGCACCAGGTCAATGGGCGCGTCGGGGGCGGTTTGCGCTGCGGGGATGGCGGTAAATTGCTCAAAGCCCTGGCGCAGGGCCTGCGTGCGGGGCTGCCGGCGCTGGCGCGCTGAAGCGTCGATGGGCAGCGCCGCCAGTGCCTGGGCCAGCTCGGGCATGGTGGCCAGCAGGGCCAGGTCGGGGCGGTACAGGTGGCCCAGGTCTTGGGCCTCGGGCAGGGCGTGCACCAGCAGTTGCTGGGGCTGGGGAATGTCAATCAGCGTGTAGCCCGCGCTGGGCACCTCACCCATGCGCGCGCCCACCAGCACCAGCAGGTCTGCTTCTTTGACCGCCCGGTGCAGCCCGGCGTCCGCGCCCAAACCCAGCACGCCCACGTAATGCGGGTCGTCGTTGTCAAACAGGTCTTGGCGGCGGAATGAGCAGGCCACAGGCAGGCCGCTGGCGTGCACAAAAGTGCGCAGGTCTTGCACGGCCTGCGCCGTCCAGCCGCAGCCGCCGACGATCAACAAGGGGCGTTGGGCGGCGCCCACCATGGCCATTAACTGCGCCAGATCGGAGGCCGAGGGCGTGGCGCGCACGCTCTGGGCGGCGCGCACTGCGCGCACCGGCGCCAGTGCGGGGCCGCTGAGCACGTCTTCGGGCAGGGCCAGCACCACCGGGCCGCGCCGCCCGGCCATGGCCACATGAAACGCGTGGCTCACCATTTCGGGCATGCGACTCGCGTCGTCCACCTGCGCCACCCATTTGCTAATGGGCGCAAACATGCTGCGGTAGTCCACCTCTTGAAACGCAGCGCGCTCCATAAAGCCGCGCCCCACCTGTCCGATAAGCAAAATCACCGGCGTGGCGTCTTGGTGGGCGGTGTGCAGGCCGATGGTGGCCTGGGCTGCGCCGGGGGCGCGTGTGACAAAGCAAACGCCGGGGCGCCCGGTGGCTTTGGCGTGGGCCTCGGCCATGAACATGGCCGAACCTTCGTGGCGGCACACCACCAGGTGGATGGCGTCGCGGTGCGCATACATGGCGTCCATGGCGGCCAAAAAGCTCTCGCCCGGTACGCAAAACACGGTGTTCACGCCCTGGGCCAGCAAGGCGTCTATCAACAAACTGGCGCCCGTGGGCTGGGTGGTGAGGGTCATGGCGGTGGGCGCTCCACGATAAAAGGGCTTGAAAAAAAATGAGGTGCGCTGCGGGTTTCTACCCCCGCGCGCAGCCTGCATTGTGCTTGGCGCTGGCTCCATAATGGAAAGCAGGCGCCCATATTCCGGTTCTTTTCAACAGGACCGGTGGGCAGGCAGGTTTAGCCCGTATTTTCCCAATCGCAGGAGTTTCATCATGCACAAAGCCAACGTTCGCATGCGCGCTTTCCTTTTGTCCCTGGTGTGTGTGGCGCTGGGCGCAGCGTCTGGCCTGGCCCAGGCCCAAACTGCGTGGCCCAGCAAGCCGGTCAAGATCGTGGTGCCCTTTGCGCCCGGCGGCACCACCGACATCTTGGCCCGCGCCGTGGCGCCCGAGCTGGCAAAAGCCTTTGGCCAGGCTTTTGTCATTGAAAACCGGGCCGGGGCTGGCGGCAACATTGGCGCCGAGCAGGTGGCCAAGTCAGCGCCCGAGGGCTACACGCTGCTCATGGGCACCGTGGGCACCCACGGCATCAACAAGTCGCTGTTTGCCAAACTGGCCTACGACCCGCAGAAAGACTTTGCACCTATCACCCTGGTAGCCGGT
>CANFNE010000116.1 GCA_947448105.1 Burkholderiales bacterium | reverse complement strand
GTGGTTTGCACCAGTTGCACCGCGTGTGCGGGCAGGCCGCTTTCCACCAGCGCCTGCTCCACCAGCAGCGCCAGCGCCTTGTTGGAATCAATCGCCTCCGAGCCGCCGCGCAGGATGCAGGCATTGCCGCTTTTGATGGACAGGCTCGCGGCCTCGATGGTCACATTGGGACGGCTCTCGAAAATCATGCCGAACACGCCAATGGGCACGCGCATTTGCCCCACGCGGATGCCGCTGGGCTGCTGTTTCATGCCGATGATTTCGCCAATCACGTCGGCCATGGCGGCTAGCTGCTCGCAACCCTGGGCGCAGGTTTCCAGCACGGCCGGCGTGAGCTTGAGGCGGTCCACCATCGGTGCGGCCAGCCCGGCGGCGCGGGCGCGGTCCAGGTCTTTGGCGTTGTCTGTTTGCAGCGCGGTGGCGTTCTCGCGCAGCAAGGCGGCCAGGCGCACCAGCGCTTTATTTTTGCGGGCGGTGGAAGCGCTGGCCATGCGCGCGCTGGCGGCTTTGGCCTGGGCGCCCAGGGTGTGGGCGTATTGCGAAATGGATGCGGTAGAAGTGGTGGCGGTCATGGGACCATTTTCACCGATAGGGCAGTGGCGTTCTGTGTACACCCGGCCGGGTGCCCGATCGGTGTGGCCCGCGCCCTGGCTCAGAGGTAGCGCGAATACAGGAGGGACACGGTCGCCGTGCTGCCCGAACCCGAGCTCGAACCGTTGCCCGCATCCGCACCAGCGCCCGCGCTGGCCGTATTGCCCGCAGCCAGCGTGGCGGGCAATGCGCGCACATCAATGGTGGTGCTGCTGCCCAGGTTGGCAGTTTTGCTGCTTTGGTTGGAATTGCCTGCGCCCGAGCCCTGGGAACTCACGAAGCCACGGATGGTGGACACGCCGCCGCTGGAAAACGCGTTGCCCGCCAGCACATAGCCGTTGAACGCGCCACCGCCCAGCGCCACATTGCCCCCAAGGTAGCTGCTGGCGGCGTAGCTGGCTCCGCTGAAACTGCCGGCCATATAGGCGTAGCTGCCCAAACCACTGGCAGCCGTCGGGTTGAAGCTGGCGTTGGCGAGATTGCAGTAGTTGCTGGGGTAGCTGGCAATCGCCACGCCCGCAGCCGTGGTGCACAGGCCGCTAGGGGCGTAAGTCGTGCCACCCACAGTACCGGAATAGCCGGCGTAATTGGGCGCATAAATGGTGTGTGTGCCGCTGGTGGTGATGTTGCCCGTGGCAATAAAGGTGTTGTAGTAGGTGCCGGTACTGGCTTCCAGGTTGCCGCTGAACCAGGCCACGCCGGCGCGCATGCCTTCGCCTATGTCGGTGGCCAGGGTCCAGCTTCCTGCGGCGTACGTCAGGCATGCAGTGTTGGGGTTGGCGGTGCACAAGTCCAGGCTGCGGTTGCCAGCACTGCAGTTGTCCCCGCTGAAGGTGCACGCATAGCGCATGGCCGAAGTACGGCTGGCGGTGCCCAGGTAGTAGCTGCCGTCGGCCACGCCGGTGATGTTCTTGACGTCCACCTTGAGGTCGTTGCCGCTGAGGTAGAAGGCGTAATTGGCGTAGCTGCGGTAGTCATTGGCGTTGAACGGGGTGTCGGGCTCAATGGCAACCGCCTGCACCGGCGTGATGGTCGGGCTCGGGCCACCCGTTGTCACCGTGCCCAGAAAGTTGTAGCTGCCGCGCACCACCTGGCGCACCACGGTGCCGTTGACCGTGCCGTTCCAGCCGGTGATCACCAGGTCACGGCCCGCCACCAGGCTGCCAATCGTGCCGGAGCCCATGTACGCGTCCAAGCCCGACTTGACGCTGGCGGCCGAGCCGTTGCCCAGATTCACACCGGCAACGGCGGGTGTGGCGCAGCTCGCAGCCAGGCCTTGGGCCGCGTTGCCCGCGAAGCCCTGGGCGCTGCAGCTGTTGCTGCTCACTGTGCCGCCCAGCGCGGCCAAGGTGCCGTTGTTGGCCGTGCCCATGTCGATTGAGCCGTTGGCCGTGGCCACGCCGCTGACCCGGGCCGTGCCTGCGCCGCAAACATGGCGCAGGGCGTTGACCGTGCCCACCGTGGTGGTGCCGCTGATGACGACGTCGCAGTTGGAATTCAACACCTGGTAGTTGGAGTTGCTCCCCAGGTTGATGGTGCCGGTGGCGTTGATGGTGTTGGCGCCGGTCATGCTGTAGCCCCCGGACAAGAGGTCGCCCCGGACGTTGACCGTCGCCTGTTCCACTGTGTCGGTCAGCAGGGTAATCGTCCCCCCTAGCTGGGTCGCAACGCCGGACTTGAACGCGTTGCGCAAGGCACTCAGACCGGCGGGGCTGACGCCATAGTTGAGGTCCAAGGTGACGGTGGTTCGGGCTTTGGGAATGGACGCTGCGGTAATGCCGGTGACCCGTGCCAAGAAATTGCTGCTGGTGGACGCCGGTAGCAGGACGGCGCTTGCGCCGACATCGGTAGAAAAGTCCAGGGGCGTCGCAGCGCTCGTGGACTGCACACTGGCCAGCAAGCTGGCACGCTGGGCCGTGGTCAGGCCTTGCAGGTACTGGCGCACCAGTTCAGCCCCGGCCCAGGCGTTCATTTGGGCCTGGGTTTGTGCGTGCATCGCCACACCCTGGTCTTGGCTGCTGCGCACGTACTGCACCAGGGCCAGGGTGCTGGCCATGACCGCCAGTCCCACCAGCAGGGTCATGAGCACCGTAGCCGCGCCGCGCTGGCGCCGCGCACACGGTGCCAGCAAGAGCGAAGACCGTGCGGGCATCAGACCTTCACACCTTGAAATTAAACAGGCACTGCTGCTCGCGCAGGGGCGCACCACTGCGGCTGGTGCTGGCAATGGTCAGGAGCACTTTGCCCACGGCAGCCGTCAGACCATAGGGCTTGCAACTGGCATTGGCCATGCTGAAGCTGATTTTGGTCTGCAGATAGGCGCGGGTAGCCTGGTTGGCGGGGCGCTCGGCCCACAGCGTGCTGGTCCAGGCCAGCGTGGACCAGGCCGAAAGATTGCCCGAGCTGCAATTGACGGGGCCCAGGTAGTACAAGCCCCCGCTGCCATCGTTGGCGTCTTGGTACAGCAGGCCTGCGCACTGCGCGACCGCCCCCGTTTGTGTGGCCCACAGCAGCGCGTTGCCGCTGGCTTGCGCGGCGGCGACCGTGCCGCTCAAGCTCTGGTTGGACAAAGCGGCAGCCGCAATCACCTTGACCTGTGCGCCCACGGTCGCACCGGCGATGCCAAAGCCTGCGTCCTGGGACGCCATTCCCGCGCGCAGCAGGGCTGCGGTGAGCTGGGTGTCGGCTGCCGCGTCCTGGCTGGCCAGGGTGGTGGTGGTGGTGGTGACCTTGTACAGGGACACCATGGCCAGCGCCACAATGATCGAAAGCAACAACCCCACCATCAGGCTGACCAGGGTTTCCCCCGTCTGGTGGCGCAAGTGGAACAGTCGCGTGGACACGGGCGCGCCTTACAGGCCGAAGCGGAGCACGCCATTGCCCCCCAATACCGCGCTGGCAAGTGCACCCTCGTTGGTCGTTGCCAGTGTGGTGGGCCGGGTCACGCTGGCCACCGCGCTTTGGTTGGCGGCGCTCACCGTGGGGGAAAGGGTATTGCAGGTCAATGCGTAAGGCAGGGTGACGGTGGTGTTGGCAGCGCTGGCCGCACCGCTAGCGTCGATGTTGTTCAGGCTCAAATCAAAGCTGCGGGATCCGCTGTTGCCACACCAGACCTGCAAATCGCCGGGCACAGCCAGCAGGCCACGCATTTGCACCACGGCCATGTTTTGCGTGCTGGCATAGCGCTGCGCCACCAGCGCGCGGGCCACGCCGTAGCTCATGCCCAAGCCCAGGGCGGCGCTCAGCGCCACGCCTACCAGGGCTTCCAGGAGCATGCTGCCGCGTTGGGACTGCGAAAGGCCGGCGCCGCCTGCGCGCGGGCGTCGCTGCGACAGGTTTCTAGGGCTTGGGCTAGAGCAAGGCACTGGAGATGGCACTGGCCGATCCTCCGCGTGAAAGCGTGTAGCGCAGCACCGTGCCCGTCGTCGGCGCGCCGCGGTTATTGAGCGCCAGCGTGACCGGACTGCTGCCCGCCACGCTGGCTCCGCCTAAGGTCATGGTGACGACGGCCGGAAAGTCCGCCGACCACAGCACATTGGCGCCCCCGTTGCCGCAAGCGGCGGTGGCCGGATCGCCCTTGCACACATACAACACACGCAGCTGGCTGCCGGTGACCAGTTTGACACCAGCGGCCGCTGCGGTGACGCCAACGCCTTCGGGGTTGCGCAGTGCCAGCGCCTTGGCCAAGCGATAGGCGGAGAGCACTTTGCTGTTGGCGTCCTTGGTCTGGCGGCTGTAGGTCCAATCGGAAAGAAAGGGCGCACTGGACATCAACGCGATGCTGGCAATGCTGGAGGACACCATCATCTCCACCAAGGTAAAGCCACGCTGGGCCGGACGTTTTTTCATGGCACTCACACCTACCAACTCGTCATGCCACAGGCGTTGTCGGCGGGCGCGGTGCGCACGTTTTCGCTGCTCAGGGTGAGTACGCAGTTGCCGCTCACGGTGACGCCGTTGCCGATGGCCTTGACGGTAAAGCCGCTGCTGCTGCTGACCACGGCGTAGCTGAAATGCGCACTTTGTGCCGGATACCAGGCGCTGAAGTCGTTGAGTCCCGTGCTTGCGGTACGGTTCGCGCTGAGTGCGGGAATGGTGGTTTGCGTGGCATAGACGGGATACGACAGGGTTTTCTGAAAGGTGTTCTCCAACGCCAGCGACATGCCCAGCAGGTCGGAGGCGGCGGCCTGGGCCCGGCTCTTGGTCACGTAGTTTTTGTACGAGGGCATCGCAATCGTGGCCAGAATGCCCATCACCGCGACCACGGCCATCATCTCCACCAGGCTAAAACCCTGGTTCCTGCGCACTGCCGCCGATCTGAAAAACCGAATTTCGCGCATAAAACATTTATTTAGAGGTAAATCTATTTTTATTAATCAAAGGCCGTAAAACAACACTTCAACTGCACGTCTAGGTGGAGAAGCACTTGATAAGCACGTATAAATTATTATATACACCACAATATTCAAAAATGATAAAAATCATATTTCAATCATTTTTTGCGCTTTGCAGGAACAACACCTATGCCCAAGCCGGGCGCAAGCCCTGGGATCACGGCGCCAATCAGCGCTAGAGAAATAGGCGCGGAGGGGAAATCGGCCTAGCGGCGCAAGGCCGCTGGCTTTGTGCTGGCAGTGGCCGCGCACAAAGTGCACAGCTGCTGCGCCAGCCGGTGCAGCGCCTGCCAGCCGTTGGCCGGCCAGTCGGGCTGCCTGAGGCCTTTGACGATGCCGTCCACCACCTGCGCGGCGTGCAGCAGCTCGGCCAGTTGGCCCGCGCCCAGGCGCGGCAGCACGCGCTCGAACAGGCGCTCTTTGGCGCCCCAGATGCGGTTTTCGCGCAAAGCCATGGGCAGCGGGCGGCCCTGGACCAGGGCGTCTTTCACGCGCTTGAGCGCACGTATGTCTTCGGCCAGCGTGTAGTGCACCAGCACCTCGGCTTCGCCTTCGGCCTGCAAGCCGTCAAGCATGCGCTGTACACGCACACCCTGCCCGGCCAGCACCGCCTCGGACAGCTTGAACACGTCGTAGCGCGCCACGTTAAGCACCGCGCCTTCCACCTGGGCCAGCGTGAGCACGCCGCCGTTTTGCGGTGTGACCGGAAACAGCAGTCCCAGCTTTTGGATCTCTTGGTGCGCGGCGAGCAAATTGCCTTCCACCCGGTCGGCAAAAAACTGCAGCGTGTGCTGGCCTTCCACGCCAGCGGCCACGCTTTGGCCCTGGGCGCCCAGGCGCTGGGCGATCCACTGCGGCAGCGCCTGGCGTTCCACCGGCTCCACCTGCAGGGTGACGCCACCGTTTTCCAGCGCCATGAACCAGGCAGTGGACTTGGTGGCTTTGTCCAGCCGGGGCAAGAGCACGATGGTCAGGGTGCTGTCGTTGCCCTGGGCTTGCTCGGCCAATTGCTGCAAGGCGGCGCTGCCGTCCTTGCCCGGCTTGCCGCTGGGAATGCGGATTTCAATGATCTGCTTGTCGGCAAACAGGCTCAGGCTGCCTGCGGCGGCCAGCACCTCGCTCCAGTCAAAGTGGGCACCGGCCACGGTGTGGGCGCTGCGCTCGGTAAAGCCCTGGGTGCGGGCGTGGGCGCGCAAGGCATCCAGCGCTTCGAGCTGCAAGAGCGGTTCGTCGCCGTGCAGCACGTACAGGCTTTTGAGCCCGCGCTCCAAGTGGCGGCCAAGCTGCAGCGGGGCAATTTGCATGGGCGCGCGCTCAGGGCGCCAGGGTTTTGACGGCAGCCAGGCGGCGAACCAGTTGCTGCACCGCATCAAGCTGCATGTCGCGGTAGAGCAGGCCTTCTTCGGCCTCTTTGGCCAACACAGCGGTCTCGTTAAAGCTGATGTCGCGTTGCAGCAGCACTTCGGTGGGCGCAATCAGCTCCACGCCAGCAGGCGTGCGCAGGCGAAAACGCACGCGCAAGCGCAGCTGAAACTCGCGCACCTGGCCTGAGGCGTTCGTACCCACCACGGTTTTTTCACGCGCGTCTTGCAATATGTCGATCACGGCGTCCGGCGCCACGCCACCCGCAACAGGCACCAAAGGACGCACGCGCGCGCCCAGGTAGCGCGCCAGCTCAGACGCCACGCCAGCGCCTTTTTCGGGTGTCACGGCCACGGTCTCAAAAGCATAGTTTGGGCTGCTGCGCAGCGCAAAACCACAGCCTTGCAAGAGCGCAACCCCGACCAGGCCCGCCGCCAAACCGCCCGCCAGCAGCCAGCGCCGCCGCCGTGGGGCGCGGGCGTTCGCAAAGGACAGAGCTTGTGAGGGGTGTTTCATGGTCAGGCAGCTACCGCGTTGGTTTTACAAGACCACATTGACCAGGCGCCCAGGCACCACGATCACTTTTTTGGGCACGGCTCCGGCGGCAAAAGCGATCAGGGTCGGGCTGGCCAGCGCCAGCGCCTCAATCTCTTCTTTGGACGCACCCGAAGGCACGGTCACCGCGCCGCGCAGCTTGCCGTTGATCTGCAGTACCAGCTCGATTTCGTCTTGCACCAGCGCGGCCGCGTCCACTTGTGGCCAAGGTGCATCAAGCAAATCGCCCGCCGCCAGGTGGTAGCCCAGCTCCACCCACAAGGTGTGCGCCAGGTGGGGAGTCGCCGGGTACAGACAGCGCAGCAGGATGCCAAAGCCCTCGAGCACAACGGCGAGATCGGCGACAGAAGAATCGAGCGGCGACGGGCCGCCCCTAGCCGCGAGGGCCCCCTCGGGGGGCAGCGAACCATTCGAAGAGGGGAGCGTGGGGGCAAAGCTGTCCAGCGCGTTGATCATCTTCATCGCGCCTGAGACGACCGTGTTGTATTGCATGCGCTGGTAGTCGTAGTCCACCTGCTTGAGCACCGTGTGCACGTCAAAGCGCAGCGCCTTGGCTTCTTTGGACAAAGCCAAAGTGGCCACGCCACCGGCGCTGGCCAGCGCGGCGCGGGCACTGGCCAAATCCAGGCCAGCGAGCTTGTAGCCAAAGTTCCACACCCGGCGCAAAAAGCGGTAGCTGCCTTCCACACCGGCGTCGTTCCACTCCAGCGTGGCTTCGGGCGGGGCGGTGAACATGGTGTACAGGCGCGCGGTGTCGGCGCCGTATTTCGCGATCAGGTCTTGCGGATCGACGCCGTTGTTCTTGGACTTGGACATGGTGCCCACGCCCTCATAGTCAATCGCCGTGCCCACGGGCAAAGCGCCCACC
>CANFNE010000115.1 GCA_947448105.1 Burkholderiales bacterium | reverse complement strand
TCAGACTTTCAAACAGTCAGGGAATAGAGCACGCGCGCGCACCATGCACGGCGTACGCCCCCTCTGTTTGGAACCTGAGAGATTCATGGCCTGCCTGCTTGGGGCTGCGCCACTTGCTCCTGCGGTGTGCCGGGCGACTAGCTCCGGCAGCTCTTCAGAGATCAAGATGTCAGATCGGTCCTTTTGCCTGAGAGTTTCCGGGGCGGTTGCTCCTTCGGCGCTGCCGGCCTTGAGCCAGCAGTCTCTCCCGATCTGAATTTCAAGGCTTGCGCTACACCAAATAGCGTTGCGCAAGTCGGACCCAAAAGGCCGCTCCTATGGGAATATTGCGGTCTTCAAAGTCGTAGTTCGGATTGTGCACCATGCACGCGCCATGGCCGCCGTTTGCGGCGTCGCCATTGCCAATAAATAAATAGCTGCCTGGCACCGCTTCGAGCATGTAGGCGAAGTCTTCGCTGCCGGTGAGCGGCTCGGTTTGCCGCACCACGTTGTCCTCGCCCACCAGGGCGACCGCCACGTCGCGCGCGATTTCCGTTTCTGCGGGGGTGTTGACCAGCACCGGGTAGCCGGGCAAAAACTCGACTTGGGCCTGTACGCCAAAGCTTGTCGCCTGCGCTTGCACCAGTTCCACAATGCGCCGGCGCAGCAGTTCGCGCACGCCCCGGTCTAGCGCACGCACACTGAGTTTGAGCGTGGCGCTTTGGGGAATGACGTTGTTGGCCACGCCCGACTGAAAAGCGCCCACGGTGATCACCGCCATGTGCAGCGGCGCCACATTGCGCGACACAATGGTTTGCAGGCCCATGACGATGGCCGCGCCTGCGACCACCGGGTCGGC
Source organism: Burkholderiales bacterium (assembly GCA_947448105.1). Classification (GTDB taxonomy): domain Bacteria; phylum Pseudomonadota; class Gammaproteobacteria; order Burkholderiales; family Burkholderiaceae_C; genus Allorhodoferax. The sequence goes on along the minus strand of CANFNE010000115.1, from coordinate 6,994 downwards.
GCTGAGGTGGGGCATGGCGCCGTGGCCGCCTTGGCCCTCGATGTGCACCAGGATGTTTTCGCTCGACGCCATGGTCGCGCCCTCGCGCAGCAGCAACTGGCCTTGGCGAAAGCCTGGCATGTTGTGCATGGCAAAAATCGCATCACACGGAAAGCGCTCAAACAGGCCGTCTTCCATCATCTTGCGCGCGCCGCCCAGGCTTTCTTCGGCCGGCTGAAAAATCAGGTTGAGCGTGCCGTCAAAGGTATCGCTGGTGGCCAGGTGCTCGGCTGCGGCCAGCAGCATGGCGGTGTGGCCGTCGTGGCCGCAGGCGTGCATCAGGCCGGCGTGGCTGCTGGCGTAGGGCAGGCCGGTGGTCTCGTGGATGGGCAGGGCGTCCATGTCGGCGCGCAAGCCCAGACGGCGCGCACCCGTGCCGCGTTGGAGTTGCCCCACCACGCCCGTGCCACCCAGGCCGCGTGTGACGGCGTAGCCCCAGCGCTCCAGGCGCTCGGCTACCAAATCACTGGTGCGGAATTCCTGAAACCCGATCTCTGGGTGCTGGTGGATGTCGCGGCGCAGCGCGGTGTAGTGCGCCGCACGGGCCTGGAGCGCTGCAAGTGCGGCGGTCATGGTGCTTATTGGGGCTGCAGGTTGATGGACTTGGCAATGGCGCGGAACTGCGCCGTGCCGTCCGCATAGACTTTACCGACCGCCGCCAGAGGCAAGGGCTGCGCGGTCAGCAGGCTGTTGGCTTCGAGGCCAGCGTGCACCGCTGGGTCGGCCAAGGTTTCGGTAATGGCTTTGTGCAAGGCGACAACCACAGGCTCGGGTGTGTCTTTTTTCACAAAGTAGCCGGTCCAGATGTTGAAGCTGAAGTCCTTGAGCGACTTGCTTTCACCGATGGCGGGGAAGTCTTTCACGCTGTCCAGACGCGTGGGGTTGAGCAGGGCCAGTACTTTGAGCTTGCCGGTTTTGTGCAGTTCCAGGTATTTTTTTCCATAGGGCGCCAAAAAGATGTCCACCTGGCCGCCCAGCAAGTCTTGCTCGGCGGGTGCGGCGCCTTTGTAGGGCACGTGGATCATGGGAATGTCGGTGACCTTGGACAGCTGTTCCCCCAGCAGGTGATAAAACGAGCCGGGCCCGACGCTGGCGTAGGTGACGGGCTTGCCTTGTTTGGCCGCCTTGCGGGCGTATTCCACAAACTCATCCACAGTGTTCACCGGCAAGTCGGCCCGCGCCAGAAAGCCGATCTGCGCCGTGGCAATCATCTGAACCAGGCGAAAGTCTTCGCTCTTGAATTTGATGGCAGAAATCGCCAGCGGTGCCAGGATCAGCTCATTGGGCGAGCCCTGGAACACCAGGTGGCCGTCGGCCGGGGCGTTCAGCACCTTTTGCGCCGCAATCGAGCCGCTGGCGCCGCCCAGGTTGTCCACGATCACCGGCTGGCCCAGGTGTTTGCCCAAGGCCGTGTTGGCGGTGCGCGCAATCACGTCTGAGAGGCCGCCTGCGGGATAGGGCACCAATACCGTGACCGGTTTGGACGGATAGCTTTGCGCCACCGCAGACGCGGCAAGCGCCAGGCTGGCAAACAGGGCGCCGAAGGCGCGCAGTGAATTTCCGAAAGTGATGTGCATGGCGGGCTCCAAAAAATGGACAGGGGCGGGGTGTGGCGCAAATGGTAGGGCGCACAAATCAATGTGTCCAATGTATTATTTTTCTAGTTATCATTCATTAAACTCATCAAAATGGGCGCGTACGGGCATGAACATCAAGCACCTGGAACACCTGCTGGCGTTGGCTGACACGGGCTCTTTCAGCCGCGCGGCCGAGAAACTGTTTCTGACGCAGTCGGCGCTGAGCCGCAGCATCCAGAGCCTGGAGACCGAGCTTGGCGCCAAAGTGCTCGACCGCATTGGCAAGCGCAATGAACTCACGCCGCTGGGCCAAGACGTGGTGGCCCGGGCGCGCCACATTGTTCGCGAGGCCGCCGAACTGCGCCAAAGCGCCAAACTGCTGCAAGACGGTGGCCGGGGCAGCATCAGCGTGGGCCTGGGATCGGGCCCGGCGGCGCTCTTGCTGGTGCCGCTGATGTGCGCGGCGTCCACCCGGGCAGGCATGCGCGTGGCGGTCACGCAAGGGCCGGTGGAGTTGCAGGTCTTGCAGCTGCGCAGCCGCCAGTTGGACGCGATGGTGGTGGACATGCGCCGCGTTGTTCCGGCCAGCGACCTCAATATTGAATCCCTGGCCGAGCTGCGTGCGGGCCTGGTGGTGCGCGCTGGCCATCCGCTGGCAGCGCAAAAAAGCGTCACGCTGGCCGACGTGCTGCGCTACCCCGTGGCGTCCACGCCCTTATCAGACGAAGTGGCCCGCGCGTTGGTAGACCAGTTTGGCCCGCAGGCCAACCCGTCCGAGATGGTGACCTTGCGCTGCGACGACGTGGCCAGCTTGGTGCAAACGGCAGCTCAGACGGACGCCGTCTTTTTGGGCGTGATGGCCACCGCCCGCAGCGGCCTGGCAGACGGCAGCCTGGTCGAACTCGCGCTAGCGCCCGCCTTGCGCGCCACCGCGCGCTTTGCCTATGTCACGCTGGCGGGGCGCACCGAGGCGCCGGCGATGGCGTATTTCAGGGAGTTTGTGCGGGCGCATTTGCGGGATTGAGGGGCGCTTAAATCGCCTCAAGAATAGTCGTGCTTGCTGGTAACAAATCAGGCGAAGGCAGGGACATTTGCTTGCCGCAGAGATTGCACTACGCCACCATTTAGCTATCCAAATCGCCCCAAAGAGCCCGCCATGACCGAAGCCACGCTGCTGATCAAAAAAATGCCTCCTGAGTTGAAAGACTGGCTGGCCGCCGAGGCGCTGCGCAATCACCGATCGATGAACAAAGAGGCCATCCACTTGCTGGAAGAGGCGCGCAGCTTGCGTGGCACAGCGGCCAAGCCCGCGCGCGACGCGCAGTCCATTGCGGGTATTTTGCAAGCCATGCACGCGCTGCCCGTGCTGGACGCGCGGCCCATAAACGAGGTTCTGTACAACGCAGACGGGCTGCCGCAATGACAGCGGCGCCGGCCCTGGTGCCGGTCACTTTGGCCGAGGCCATCGTGGATTCATCGGTGCTGCTGTGCATTCTGATGGGGGAACCTGCCGCGCCGCTGTTCATTGCCGCGATGGAAAAAACCGGCCGCTTGTACATGGGCGCTGCCACACGGCCGAGGCTTGGCTTGCAGCCTTTAACGCCAAGGGCGCGGCTGGCGCCCAGCAGGTGGAAGCCCTGTTGGTGGCACTGCAAGTGGAAAAGGTTGACTTTACGCAAGAGTCCTTGCCGCATTTTGTGGCCGGCGCCGAGCGCCACCACAAGGTTGACCCCAAGGCCCGGCTGAATCTGGGCGACCTGTATACCTACGCGCTGGCTCGACAAATGGCGCTGCCCTTGTTTTTTCAAGGGACCGACTTTGCCAACACCACAGTCGCAAATGCCATGGTGCTTTTGGGCCACGCCTTGTCTGACAAAGGCGTTCCACAGCCGCTGATCGCCCATTGAGCGAACCCCAGGTGGGTAGCGCGCCGCAAATGCAGGCGCCCGAAGTAGAAAAGTGTATACAAACCAAAGGCCTGGCGATGTATTGACGGGGCTGTTTAAAGCCATGGCAGCAGCTTTTAATTCGCCTTGAATAACCACTTTAGACTAAAAAAGCGCGCGGCTCAAGCTGAGGCGCTTCGGGAAAATTGTATACACTATTGACCGAAGCAAGCCCATCCACCCATGTCCGCCCGCCCCCCGCTCACACTGGTCGCCAGCCTTGGCGCTGGCCGCTCCGCGCCTGCAAGCGCGTCGGCGCGCATTGTGGAGTCGGTCACGGCGGCCATTATTGAGCGGCGGCTGATGCCGGGCACCAAGCTCTCAGAGCAAAAGATTGCGGATATCTTTCATGTCTCGCGCACGCTGGTGCGCCAGGCGCTCAACCAGCTCAGCCGCGACCGGCTAGTGACGCTGGAGCCCGCGCGCGGCGCCTTTGTGGCCACACCCAGCGTGGCCGAGGCGCGCCAGGTGTTCCAGGTGCGCACCATGCTGGAGGCTGCCATGGTGCGCAGCTTGTGCGCGCAGATCACCGACCGGCAAATCGCCGAGCTGCGCGCCCATTTGCGCGACGAGGCCGCTGCCGTGGCCCGCACCGACGTGCCGGGGCGCACCCGTTTGCTGGCCGACTTTCATGTGGTGCTGGCACGCCTTGGCGGCAACGAGGTGCTGGCGCAGCTGCTGGCCGATTTGCTCAGCCGCTCTTCGCTGATTGCGCTCATGTACCAGTCGTCCCACTCCGCCTTGCATTCCCAACTGGAGCACGAACGCATCGTGGACGCGTTGGAGCAACGCGATGGGGACGCCGCCGCCGCCTTGATGGAGCGCCACCTGGCTGCCGTGGAACAAAACTTGCATCTCGATCCGCACACCGCAGACCTGTCTGCGGCCCTGCTTCCTACCTATTGAGGCCCCCCATGAACACACCCGCTTCTGCTACCCCCCGCTACCCGCGCGACTTGCTCGGCTATGGCCGCACGCCGCCCCATGCCCAGTGGCCGGCCAAGGCCCGTGTGGCGGTGCAGTTTGTGCTGAATTTTGAAGAGGGCGGCGAAAACTCGGTGCTGCATGGCGACGCGGGGAGCGAGCAGTTTTTGTCCGAGATGTTCAGCCCGCCGTCCTTCCCCGACCGGCACCTGACCATGGAAGGCATTTACGAATACGGCTCGCGTGTGGGCGTGTGGCGCATCCTGCGCGAGTTTGAGCAGCGCGGCCTGCCACTCACCGTGTTTGGCGTGGGCATGGCGCTGGAACGCTGCCCCGAAGTGGCCACCGCCTTTGTCGAACTCGGCCACGAGATCGCCTGCCACGGTTGGCGCTGGATCAATTACCAAACCATAGACGCATCGGTGGAAGCCGAACACATGGCGCGCGGCCTGCAAGCCATCAAAAACCTCACCGGCCATATGCCCGCAGGCTGGTACACCGGGCGCGACAGCCCCAACACCCGCCGCCTGGTGGCTGACCAAGGCCTGGAATACGACAGCGACTACTACGGCGACGACCTGCCGTTCTGGCTGCAAGTGCAAAAGAGCGACGGCACGCTTAGCCCCCATCTGGTCGTGCCCTATACGCTGGACTGCAACGACATGCGCTTTGCCTTGCCCCAGGGTTATTCGCACGGCGACCCGTTTTTCCAATACTTGCGCGACGCCTTTGACGTGCACTACGCCGAAGGCGATGAGCGACCCAGCATGATGAGCATCGGCATGCACTGCCGCCTGCTGGGCCGGCCCGGACGCATGCGTGCGCTGCAGCGCTTTTTGGACTACGTGCAGTCGCACGACCGGGTTTGGGTAGCGCGTCGGGTGGACATCGCCCGCCATTGGAAGACGGCTCATCCTTTTGACGCGGCCTCGGCCTTTGTCTGGAAGTAAACGCCCATGCTGACCTTGGACCAACTCAACACCGCCACGGTGAACGAATGCGTCGCGCTGCTGGACGGCACCTACGAGCATTCCCCCTGGATTGCGCGCACTGCTGCCGCGCACCGGCCCTTTGCCAGCCTGGTGCACCTGAAACTGGTGCTGGCGCAAGTGGTGCGCGAGGGCGGACACGACGCCCAACTCGCGCTGATTCGCGCCCACCCTGAGCTGGCCGGCAAAGCCATGGTCAGCCAGACGCTGACCGCAGAGTCGCGCAACGAGCAAGGCAAGGCCGGCCTGACCGACTGCACGCCCGAAGAGTTTGAGCGCATTCAGACGCTGAACGCGGCCTACAACGCAAAGTTTGGCTTTCCGTTTATCTTGGCGGTGCGCGGGCCTCGCGGCCTGGGTTTGGGCAAGACCGAGATCATTGCCACGCTGGCGCGCCGCCTGGAAAACCACCCCGACTTTGAGCGCGCCGAGTGCCTGCGCAACATCCACCGCATTGCCGAAATCCGCTTGAACGACAAGCTGGGACATACGCCTGAACAGGGCAACTTGGTGTGGGAATGGGCCGAGCGCCTGGCGGTGCACAGCGACCCCGGCTTTGCCGAACGCGGCGAACTGACCGTCACCTACCTGACCGACGCGCACCGCGCCGTGGCCCATGACCTGCAAGCCTGGATGACCGAGTGCGGCTTTGACGAAGTGAGCCAAGACGCCGTGGGCAACGTGGTGGGCGTCTATCACGGACAGGACCTTAGCGCCCCGCGCCTGCTCACGGGCAGCCACTTTGACACCGTGCGCAACGGCGGCAAATACGATGGCCGCCTGGGAATTTTGGTGCCCATGGCCTGCGTGCAGGCGCTGCACCGCGCCGGGCGGCGCCTGCCCTTTGGCATTGAAGTGGTCGGATTTTCCGAAGAAGAAGGCCAGCGCTACAAAGCGGTGTTTCTGGGTTCGGGCGCACTCACCGGCCAGTTTGATATGGCCTGGCTGGAGCAGCACGATGCCGACGGCATTTCCATGCGCCAGGCCATGGCGCAGGCCGGGCTCAACGTGGACGACATTGCCGCCCTGCGACGCGACCCGGCGCGCTACCTGGGCTTTGTGGAAGTGCACATCGAACAAGGCCCGGTGCTCAATGCGCTGGATATGCCACTGGGCATCGTCACCTCCATTAATGGCAGCGTGCGCTACCTAGGTGAAGTGGTGGGCATGGCCAGCCACGCCGGCACCACGCCCATGGACCAGCGCCGCGACGCCGCCACCGCCGTGGCCGAGCTGGCGCTGTTTGCCGAGAAGCGTGCCGCCAGCGTGCCCGACGTGGTGGCCACGATGGGTATGTTGCAGGTGCCCAACGGCTCGATGAACGTGGTGCCGGGGCGCTGCACTTTCAGCCTGGACGTGCGCGCCACCACCGACGCGGTGCGCGACGCCTGCGCCGCCGACGTCCGCGCCGCGCTGGCCGCGATTTGCGCACGCCGGGGCCTGCACTACGCGCTGGAAGAAACCCTGCGCGCCGCCGCCGCCCCCAGCGCCCCGGCCTGGCAGCAGCGCTGGGAAAGCG
>CANFNE010000114.1 GCA_947448105.1 Burkholderiales bacterium | reverse complement strand
CATGAAAATCACCGATGTAAAAACCTTTGTCGTAGGCAACCCGCCGCCGGGCTTTGGCGGGCGTTACTTCGTGTTTTTGAAGCTCATCACCGACGAAGGCATCGAAGGCCTGGGCGAGGTCTACAACCTGCCCTACCACCCCAGCGTGGTCGAGCAGATGGTCAAAGACGTGGTCGAACGCTGCGTGATTGGTCGCGACCCCTATGACACCGAGCGCATCTGGCGCAGCGTCTACGGCAGCGGCTTTATCCAGCGGCCCGACATCACCACCATGGGCATTTTGAGCGGCATCGAGATGGCCTGCTGGGACATCGTGGGCAAGGACGTCAACAAACCCGTCTACAAGCTGCTGGGCGGCCAGGTGCATGAAAAACTGCGCAGCTACACCTACATTTATCCCAAAGAAGGCGACAAGACCAATGTCTACGCCGACCCGGTGCTGGCCGCCGAGCGCGCTGCCGAATATTTGAAGATGGGCTTTACCGCCCTCAAATTTGACCCGGCCGGGCCGTATTCGGTTTTTGATGGACGCCAGTTGTCCCTCACCGAACTCGAGCGCTCTGAGACCTTTTGCCGCATGCTGCGCGAAGCAGTAGGCACGCAAGCCGATTTGCTGTTTGGTACGCACGGGCAAATGAGCGCCGCCGGTGCCATCCGTCTGGCGCGCCGCCTGGAAAAATACGACCCGATGTGGTTTGAAGAGCCCATTCCGCCGGACAACCAGCGTGAAATGGGCAAGGTCGCGCGCGGCACCACCATCCCCGTGGCCTGCGGCGAGCGTCTGGCAACCAAATGGGAATTCGTGCGCGTGCTCGAAGAAGGCGCTGCTGCCATTTTGCAAATGAACCTGGGCCGCGTGGGCGGAATTCTGGAGGGCAAAAAAATCGCCTCCATGGCCGAGGCCTACCACGTGCAAATCGCGCCGCACCTGTACTGCGGCCCGGTGGTGGGTGCGGCCAACATCCAACTCGCCACCTGCAGCCCCAACTTCCTGATCCAGGAAAGCATTCTGGACTGGAAGGGTTTCCACAGCCAGATCCTGAAAAAACCCATTGAGTGGCAAGACGGCTACATCATCCCGCCCACCGCGCCCGGCCTGGGTGTGGAGCTCGACGAAGACGTGGCCCATGCCCACCCCTACACCGGCACCATGCTGCACCTGGACATGACACACGAGCCCGTAGGCGTTTAAGGCGACACGGCAGGCGGGGCTAGACCGCCTGGGACTGCGCCTGCCAAAACGGATCGAGCAGGACCGCGAACTGCCGCAGGTCTTCAAAGTACGGCAAGGCGCCGCCCTCCATCCGGTGGATGTGCCAGTTCGCGCGGTCTTGCACCGTGTCGCGCCCCCGGTAGTCGGTAAAGTCGCCGCGCGTGGCCATGGACATCCACACCGGGCAGGCCAGCGCCTCGTACACGGTGTTGACATCGGCACTGAACAAATGGGCGGCCAAAAAATACAGCGGTGCGTGCCGGGCACCAGGCTGGCGCGCGGTTTGCACGCAGTAGCGCCACAAGGCCTCGTCAATCTGCGCCGCGCCCCAGGTGCGCTTTAAAAAGTAGCGCACCACGCCCGGCCGCGTGAGCGCGTCAAACAAGCCCTGGGCCCAGACGGGATGGCTGACCACGCGGTGCAGCCAGGCTACGCCCCGGCTGCTGCCTGCCGGGCCGTAGTGGCGACGCTTTCCGCTAAAACCCGTGGGGCTGACCAAGGCCAGGCGCGCAATGCTGTTGGGCGCCTCGACACTGGCGCGCGCCGCAAACTCGCAGGCCAAAGACACCGCCAGCACGTCCACCGGCGCCCCACCCTGCGCGGCGCGCACATGCGCAATCACCGCGTGCACCGCATCCGTCATCAACCGCAGCGTGTAAGGCCGGTCACTGCGGTCCGACAGGCCGTAACCTGGCAATTCCATGGCCACCACCGGCCTCTGCGGGCTGTAATGCGCGTAGAGCGGTGCGAGCTCGGCGGCAGATGCTGCGGCGTTCACACTGTGAATCAACAGCAAGACCGGGCCCGCACTGGCACTTCCCGAGGGCTGCGCGCGGTACAGGCTGATAGCGCCCGCAGGCGTGGCCAACACCGTGTGAGCGCCAGCGAGTGCGGGCGGCAAGGAGGTGCTTAGGTGCGAGTCTTGGGCCATGGCGCGTTCATTCAATGGGGGTCAGATTCCAATTAATTTTCCAGGACTTTGACCGTTTGGTCTCGCACGGCGGCCAGCGCTTCGGCCGAGACAGACGCAGGAGCGATTTCGGCCAGAGGCAGCAACACAAAAGCGCGCTGGTACATGCGCGGGTGGGGCACGGTCAGCGTGGGGCTGCTGATACGTGCTTCCCCATACAACAGCACATCAAGATCGAGCGTGCGCGGCGCGTTGCGGTAGGGGCGTTCGCGCCCGGCGGCGGCTTCGATGGTTTGCAGGTGCGCCAGCAGCGCCGGAGCACTCAGGCGGCTGCTGACCTGCACTACCGCGTTGACGTAGTCGGGCCCGCTCGAATCGATGGGCGCGCTGGCATACAGGCGCGAGGCGCGCAAGAGCTGGGTTTGCGGCAGCGCGGCGATCGCAGCCACCGCGGCCCGGACGGTGGCCGGAGCGTCGCCCAGGTTGGCGCCCAGGCCGAGGGTGGCGACGACGCTTTCGCGCATGGGCGGGTCTGGCTGAAGCTGCCGCTTAGTCGGCGGGGTGGTCGCCGCGCGGGGCGCTAGCGCCCTCGCCGCCTTCACCCGCGCCGCTGCCACCGGTGCGACGTTGGCGCCGGCGCTTGGGACGGGGTGCGTCCTCGCTGAAATCGGCGTTCGCAGGTGCGTCGCCTGGTGTGCTGGGGCGCTCAGAAGGCGCCGCACGGCTGTTTGATTCGCCCTCAGGCGCCGGGGCGCGCTGCATCTTGGGCGCGCGGGCGCGCTTTTGCGTCTCTTGGCGCACCTGGTCTACCAGGTCTTCGCGGAACACATCGTCGCCGGTGCTGAACTCCTGCCACCAGTCGGCCAGGGCTTCGTCCACTTCGCCGATGTCCGCGCGCAGGCGCATAAAGTCAAAGGCCGCGCGAAAGCGCTCTTGCTGCACCAGGCCAAAGGGGGCGCTGCCCACGCGTTTTTCAAAGCGCGGCTGCATCATCCAGATCTCGCGCATGTCACCGGCGAGCTTGCCCCGGCCCGACACGTCGCCAATGCGGGCATTGAACACGTCGTCGATGGCGTCTTGCAGCGCGGGGTGGGAGTGCTGGCGCTGGTTCAGGCGCGCAGCCCAGCCGTCGCGCACATCGGCCCAGAGCACACAGGCCAGCAAAAAACTGGGCGCCACGGGCTTGCCTTCGCCGACGCGGCGGTCGGTGTCTTGCAAGGCGGCGTTGACAAAAGGCGAATCGGCGCGCTCCACCACCACGTCGAGCAGCGGGTAAATGCCGCGCGCCAGACCCAACTTGCGCAACTGCGCAATGGACGCCAGCGCGTGGCCGGTTTGCAGCAGCTTGAGCATTTCGTCAAACAGGCGGCTTTGCGGCACATCGGCCAAAAGCGGCAGGCATTTGGCAATGGGCGCGGCGGTTTTGGGGTCGAGCTTGAAGCCCAGCGCGCTGAGCTTGGCGCCAAAGCGCACGGCGCGGATGATGCGCACCGGGTCTTCCCGGTAGCGCACGGCCGCATCGCCAATCATGCGCAAGGTGTGGTTTTTGGCGTCTTTGAGGCCTTGGTGGTAATCGACCACGATTTGCGTGGCCGGGTCGTAGTACATGGCGTTGATGGTGAAGTCGCGGCGCACTGCGTCTTCTTCTTGCGGGCCCCAGACGTTGTCGCGCAGCACGCGGCCAGTCGAATCGACGGCGTGTTTCATACCCGCCAATTCGCTTTTGCTGGTTTTCTCGTTTCCCGCCACCTGTTCGGCCGCAGCATTGTCGAGGTAGGCGCGGAAGGTGGAGACCTCAATCACCTCGTGCTCGCGCCCGCGGCCATAGACCACGTGCACGATGCGAAAGCGCCGTCCGATGATGAAGGCGCGGCGAAACAGGCCTTTGACCTGTTCGGGCGTGGCGTCGGTGGCCACATCAAAGTCTTTGGGGCGCAGACCGAGCAGCAGGTCGCGCACGGCGCCGCCCACGATATAGGCGACAAAACCGGCTTCTTGCAGGGTGCGCACCACGTTGACGGCGCGGTCGTCGACCAGACTCACGTCGATGCCGTGGCTGCTGACCGGCACTTCGACCCGCTTGCCAAAGTGGGGTTTGCCTGCGGGGGTGTTGCCGGGCAAGCCGAGCAGTTTGCTGATGAATTTTTTGATCATATTTCCTTGTGGCGCATGCGCTGCCTTGGCAGCGGGCAAGCCCGGCGGTGCCAGGAACTGGCGCCTAGTTGAAGAGTTCGAGTATGCGCCATCCGCGCGCCTGGGCGATGGCGCGCAGGGGCTCGTCGGGGTTGGTAGCGACCGGCACATTGGCTTTTTCCAGGAGCGGCAGGTCGTTGATGGAGTCGGAATAAAAGGTGCTCTGCACATCGCCCCAGCCCAGGCCGCGCGCGGCCAGCCAGGCCTCGACGCGCAGCACCTTGCCTTCGCGAAAGCTCGGAATGCCGCGCACTTCGCCGGTAAACCAGCCGCTGCCGCCGGTCGTGGTGTCGCGCTCCAGGTCCACGGCCATCAGCTCGTCAGCGCCCAGGGCCTGGGCAATCGGGCGGGTCACAAACTCGTTGGTGGCGGTAATGATGATCACGGTCGCGCCCGCGTCCTTGTGTTGCTGCACCAGTTGCAAGGCCTGCGGTTTGAGTGCGGGCTGCACGATGGTGCGCATGTAGTCGGCGTGGGCGGCCACACTCATGGCCTCGCCCTGGCGCACAAATGCGGCCGAGGCAAAGCGGGCGTATTCATAAATATCCAGGGTGCCGGCCTTGTACTGGGCGTAAAACGCGTCGTTCTGGCGGGTGAATTCCACCGGGTCGGTCCAGCCTCTGGCGGCTGTGAACTGGCCCCAGGAATAGTCGGAATCGATAGGCAACAGAGTGTGGTCCAGGTCAAACAGGGCCAATTTGGGCAAGCTCATGCGTTCTCCAGCATAGATTTCACAAGGGGAATGGTAAGAAGCCGCTGGGTTTGCAAGGCATAGCGGTCCAGGCCGTCCAGCAATTGCATCAGGCTACCCAGGTCGCGGCTGAAGCGACGCAGGGTGAAATCCATCACCTCATCGCTCAAGACCAGGCCGCGCGCATCTGCCGCTTGGCGCAGCACAGCGCGGCTTTGCGCCTCGTCCAGCAATTGCAGCCCCAGCACGTGGCCCCAGCCCAGGCGGGTGCGCAGGTCTTCGCGCAGTGCCAGATTTACCGGCGCCGGGCGGCCAGCGGCCAGCACCGGGCGCTGCAAGGTGTGGGCCTGCACAAACCAGCTAAAGGCGGTGTGCTGCAGCGCGTCACCATACAGATGCACATCGTCCATGACCACGGCGGCCCAGGATTCGTCAAAGGCAACCGGCGCTTGCGTCTCGGCGTTCAGGCAGCCCACGCTGTGGCCTTGGGCGCGCAGGGCCGCCACTGCGGCTTGCAACAAATGGCTTTTGCCGCTGCCCTCGGGGCCCCAGACATAGGTCGGCGCGCCATCACTGCGCGCGTGCAGCCACTGCTGCAGGTGTGCCAGCGCGGCGGCATTGGGTCCAGGAAAATAATTGTCCAGCGTGGGCGGTGTGCGCAGGCCGATGTCCAGGGCGATTTGCTGCATGGCGGCGTCAGGATCCCCGGCGCGGGCCATGGCCCTGGTACAAGCCGCTGGCCAAATAGCCCGAGCGCACCCGGCGCACCGCAACCAGCAGCACGGCGCTGACGGGCAAAGCCACCAAAATACCGACAAAACCAAACAACTGCCCAAAGGCCAGCAAGGCAAAAATCACCGCCAGCGGATGCAGGCCAATGCGCTCCCCCACCAGGCGCGGCGTCAAGAAAAAGCTCTCCACCATCTGCCCCAGGCCATAGACCACGGCCACCATCAACACGGCCTGCGTGGCGCCGCCTGCGCCCGAGAACTCCAGCAAGCCCGCCAGCAGCGCCAGCACCAGACCCAAGCCATAGCCCAGATAAGGCACGAAAACGGCCAGGCCGGTAAACGTACCAATGGGCAGCGCCAAATCAAGCCCGAACAGCGACAAGCCCAGGCTGTAAAAAACCGCCAGTACGCCCATCACCATCAACTGGCCGCGCAGGTACTCGCCCAGCACCTGGTCAGACTCCGCCAGGAAACTGTCGGTGGCAGCGCGCAGGCGCGGTGGAATGAGCTCGCGCAGCGTGTGCATAAAGCGCTCCCAGTCCATCAGCAGGTAAAACAGCGCCACCGGAATCAGCACCACATTGCCCAACACCGCCATGGCAGCGCTGCCGCCGAGCTTGACCGAGGCCATCACCGAGCCCAGCGTGTCCTCAAAATTGGCGTTCAGGTAGGTCATGACAAAGGACTTGATGCTGGGCAAGTCCAGGCTGAGCTTGATGCCCAACTTGCGCAACAGGGGTTGCACAGCGGTATTGAGCTTGTCCAAAAACAGGGGCAACTGGTCGCGCATCAGGGGCAGCTCTTTGACCAGAATCGGCACAATCAGCAGCACCAGGCCGACCGCCAGCAGCACAAACAGCAGTTCCACCACCACCACCGCCAGCACCCGGGGCACGCGACCGCCCGCAGCGGCGTCCAGCCAATCCACCAAGGGCGTGAGGGCGTATGCCAGCACGCAGGCCACGATAAACGGCGCCATCACCGGCGCCAAAAACCACAGCATCAGCAAAAAAATACCCGCGATGGCGGCCCAAGCGGCCACACTTTTCTGCGAATCGGTCATGGCGCCTCCTTGGTGCATTGGGGTGAACCCTTAAAATCTGCCTTGATTCTATCGAGCCGGTCTTGCGCAGCAGCCCGGCGACACCCTTTCAGGCCCCGACCCCTTAGCGCACGCGCGCCCATTTCCATGACCTCTTCCCTGCCCCCCTCTTCCACTCCCCTGTCGTACAAAGCCGCTGGCGTGGACATTGACGCGGGCGACGCGCTGATTGAGCGCATCAAACCCCTGGCCAAAAAGACCATGCGCGAAGGCGTGCTGGCCGGTATTGGCGGCTTTGGCGCCCTGTTTGAGGTACCCAAACGTTACAAGGAGCCGGTGCTGGTCAGCGGCACCGACGGCGTGGGCACCAAGCTCAAACTCGCGTTCGAGTGGAATATGCACGACACCGTGGGCATTGACCTGGTGGCCATGAGCGTCAACGACGTGCTGGTCCAAGGCGCAGAACCCCTGTTCTTTCTGGACTACTTTGCCTGCGGCAAGCTCGATATAGACACTGCTGCTGCCGTGATTGGCGGCATTGCCAAAGGCTGCGAACTCTCAGGCTGCGCGCTGATTGGCGGCGAAACGGCTGAGATGCCCGGCATGTACCCCGCAGGTGAATACGACCTGGCAGGTTTTGCCGTGGGCGCGGTAGAAAAATCCAAAATTTTGACCGGCGCCGATGTGAAGCCCGGCGACGTGGTGCTGGGCCTGGCCTCGCACGGCGTGCATTCCAATGGCTTTAGCCTGGTGCGCAAGTGCATCGAACGCGCAGGCGACACATTGCCCGCCACGCTGGACGGCAAACCCTTCAAACAAGCGTTGATGGAGCCCACCCGCCTGTACGTCAAAAACGTGCTCGCCGCCCTGGCCGCCCACCCGCACAATGACGCGGCAGGCGGCATCAAGGCCCTGGCCCACATCACCGGCGGCGGCCTGCTCGAGAACATTCCCCGCGTGCTGCCCGAAGGCTGCGCCGCCGTGCTGACCAAAGGCAGCTGGCCCCAAACCGAGCTCTTTGCCTGGCTGCAAGCCACGGCCGCCATTGACGACATTGAGATGAACCGCACCT
>CANFNE010000113.1 GCA_947448105.1 Burkholderiales bacterium | reverse complement strand
GCCTGCAACGGCATCTTGTTCAACCACGAGAGCCCGCGCCGGGGCGAGACCTTTGTGACCCGCAAGATTACCCGGGGCCTGGCCAATATTGCCCAGGGACTGGAGCAATGCATCTACATGGGCAATATGGACGCGCTGCGCGACTGGGGTCACGCCAAAGACTATGTGCGCATGCAATGGATGATGTTGCAGCAAGACACGGCCAAAGACTTTGTGATCGCCACCGGCAAGCAATACAGTGTGCGCGAATTCATCCGGTGGACCGCGCAGGCGCTGGGCATTACGCTGCGCTTTGAAGGACAGGGCGTGCATGAGCAGGCGGTCGTGGTGGCCCTAGAGGGCGACAGCGCCCCTGCCGTCAAGCTGGGTGATGTGCTGGTCAAGGTAGACCAACGCTACTTTCGCCCGGCAGAAGTCGAGACCTTGCTGGGCGACGCCACCCGCGCCAAGAATGAACTGGGCTGGGTACCCGAGATCACCGCGCAAGACATGTGCCGCGAAATGGTGGCCAGCGACTTGAACCATGCCAAGCGCCACGCCCTGCTCAAGCGCCACGGCTACACCGTTGCGGTGGGCCATGAAAACTGAGAAGTACTTTGTGGCAGGCCACCGGGGCCTGGTGGGCAGTGCCATTGTTCGCGCGTTGCTGGCGCAAGGTGTAAGCGCGAATCAGATTGTGGTGCGCACCCGCACCGAGCTCGACCTGTGCAAGCAGCAAGCCGTGCACGACTTCTTTGCTGCCGAGCGGCCCACGCAGGTCTATATGGCGGCGGCCAAGGTGGGGGGCATCCATGCCAACAACACGTATCCGGCGGACTTTATTTACGACAACCTGATGGTGCAGGCCAACGTGATCCACGCGGCGCACGTGCACGGCGTGCAAAAGCTCATGTTTTTGGGCTCAAGCTGCATTTACCCGCGCCTGGCGCCGCAGCCCATGACCGAAGGGGCGCTGATGGGCGGCATGCTCGAGCCTACCAACGAGCCCTACGGCGTGGCCAAGATTGCCGGCATCAAGCTGTGCGAGAGCTACAACCGCCAGCACGGGCGCGACTACCGCAGCGTGATGCCCACCAACCTCTACGGCCCTGGTGACAACTACCACCCCGAGAACAGCCACGTTATCCCCGCGCTGATTCGCCGCTTTCATGAAGCCAAGGTCAGCGGCGCGCCCGAAGTGGCCATCTGGGGCACGGGCACGCCCCGGCGCGAGTTTTTGTACGTGGATGACATGGCTGCGGCCAGCGTGTTTGTGATGGACCTGCCGCTGGCGACTTACCAGTCCCAGACCAAGCCGATGCAAAGCCACATCAACGTGGGTTCGGGCAGCGACGTAACCATTGCCGAAGTGGCCCACACCATTGCCCAAGTGGTGGGCTACCCGGGCGCCGTGACCTTTGACACGACCAAGCCCGACGGCGCGCCCCGCAAGTGGATGGACAGCAGCAAGCTCAATGCGCTGGGCTGGAGCGCCAAGACGGCCCTGGCCCAGGGTGTGAGCGCGGCCTACCAGGACTTTTTGCAACGCGGTCTGTGAGTTAGCGCTCGCCACACCCTGGCGCGCCCGCACTACGGGCTGTCGTTCACGGCCTGCGATAGCCGCGCATATTCCGCCCGCTTCATCTCCAGATACTCAGCCCGCGCCATGTCGTGCAGCTGTTGCGGGTAGCGCTCGGTTTCGTCGTACCAGCAGGGCACCATCTGGGCAAAGCGCTGGGCTGGGGCGTCGGTGCTTGCAAACTGCAGGCCACAGCGCAGGCCCAGAAAGTAGCGCATGGTGTTGCGCTCCACAATGCCGCGCACCCCTCCCACCCGCTGGGCCTGGCTGGTCTGGTCGGACGGGGCCGGTTCTCTGCTAAAGCCCACTTTGCCCCGCCCCAGCGTTTGCAGGTACACGCCAGTAGCCATGCGCCCGGCCAGGCTGCTGCTATAGCTGTAGTGCAGGTGAATGAACGAGGAATGCGGATCCAGCGCAATGGCTTGCACCCGCAGCGTGCCGTCTTTGCTGCCCATGGGGCCAGTGGCGGCGCGCAAATGCGTCTCCAGCACGGCGGCTTGCGGGGCCGACGTTTCAAACTGAAAGTCCATGGCGGTGGTGCTGGCCAGCGCTTGCGGCCCTTTGGTGCCCATGCGCATTTGCAGTGCGGCTGCGCTGTCTTGGCGGCCGACGACGCAGCTTTTGGTGTTGCTCAGCAACAGCAAGATTTCGCACCAGCGCAGCGGGCTGCGGTTGACCTGCTCGAGGCTTTGCAGCGGCACATGCAGCGTGGCATAAATGTCGCCACTGACGCGCTCGTTCGCCTCAGTCGAGTCGAGCAACAGCGCACGCTGAAACGGGCTTTGCGCCAGTCGCGGCTGCAGGCTGCGGTACAGCGCTTGCATGTCGCCCGGGTCTGCACCGTGGGCCTGTGCCGCCAGTATGGCGCCCAGGGACAACAAAATAAGCCGGGTCAGTATTTGCATGCGTCGTGTCGCCGTTCATAAGCATGCGCAACGCATGTGCTGCCATCTTGCACCGGATTGCTTCCATGCCTGGCGCCCATGGCGTCCCATCTGGCCGATGGATGCGCTGCGTCAATGCCTGAGCCCGGGCCGAAGTGCTGATGCGAGGGAGCCGTGCCAGGGCGTTTCTGGTGGTAGGCTCAAAGCTGTCGTAAACACGCCACCGTTTTGCATAGATCGAGACCCCGCAGTGCCCGAAAAAGTTGTCGTTAAAAACCTCTACAAAGTCTATGGCTCCGAGCCAGGACGCGCCATGGACATGCTGCGCGCCGGCCAGACCAAAGACCAAATTTTTCAACAAACCGGCATGGTCGTTGGCGTGACAGACGCCAGCTTTGCGGTGAACGAGGGCGAGATTTTTGTGCTGATGGGCCTGTCGGGCTCGGGCAAGTCCACGTTGATTCGCCTGCTCAACCGCCTGGTCGAACCCACGCATGGGCAAATTTTGCTGGGCGGCCAGGACGTGGCCGCCATGAGCAAAAAGGCGCTGATCGCGCTGCGGCGCAAGGACCTGGCCATGGTGTTCCAGTCGTTTGCGCTTTTGCCGCACCTTTCGGTGCTGCAAAACACCGCCTTCGGCCTGGAAGTGGCTGGCGTGGACCGCAAGGCGCGCGAGCGCCGCGCCATGGAGGTGCTCGACCAGGTGGGCCTGCGCACCTTTGCGCACCAGATGCCCGCAGCCTTGTCAGGCGGCATGCAGCAGCGCGTGGGCCTGGCGCGTGCGCTGGCGGTCGACCCCTCGCTCATGCTGATGGACGAGGCTTTTTCGGCGCTAGACCCGCTCAAGCGCACCGAAATGCAAAATTTGCTGCTGCAACTGCAAAAAGAGCAGCAGCGCACCATCGTGTTTGTGTCGCATGACCTGGACGAGGCCTTTCACATTGGCAACCGCATCGCCATCATGGAAGGCGGGCGCATTGTGCAAGTGGGCACGCCCGCCGAAATCTTGCGCAACCCCAGCGACGCCTATGTGCGCGCCTTCTTTCAAGGCGTGGACGTCAAAAAATACCTGCTGGCCCAAGACGTGGCCCGCATGGACGAGACCCTGCTGATTCGCCCAAGCTTAAATGCCCGCGCTGACATGGCGCAGGCGGTGGAGCAGCTGCGTCGCACCCGACGCAACTACGCCTTTGTGGTGGGCGATGACGCGCGCTTGCGCGGCGGCGTATCACTGGACACACTGCTGCGCGGACTGGAGTCAGGCGCCAGCAGCCTGGACGGCCTGTATCTGGACGACATGGGCCCGGTACCCGCCACCCTGACGTTGAACGCGCTGATCGGGCGCATCGTGCGCCACCCGCTACCGCTGCCGGTGGTGGACGCGCAGCAACGCTACCTGGGGGCGGTGACGCAAACGGTGTTGCTGCAAAAGATGGTGGACATGGACACAGATGCGCAAGCACAGGAGGCGGGCAATGAGTGAATTTCTGCCTTTGGGCGAATGGGTGGACCGGGGCGTCAAATTTGTGATCGACAACGACGGCGGCACGCTGGAGCGCCTGGGCTCAGGCATTGGCAGCTTTACCGAAAGCATTGAGCTGGGCCTGCAGGCGCTGCCCGTGGGCGTGGTGACTGGCGTGTTGGTGCTGACCGCCTGGTGGCGCGTGGGCTGGCAGTTTGCGCTGTTTTGCCTGGCCTGCTGCTTTGTGATCTTTGACACCGGCTTTTGGCCCCAGACCATGGTGACCTTGGCGCTCGTGTTTGCCGCCACCTTTATCAGCCTGCTGCTGGGCCTGCCGCTGGGCATTGGGGTGGCTGCCAGCCGCCGCATGGCTGCGGTGGTGCGCCCCACGCTGGACTTTATGCAAACCATGCCGGCCTTTGTCTACCTGATACCGGCGGCCATGCTGTTTGGCCTGGGCCGTGTGCCCGGCGTGCTGGCTACCGTCATTTTTGCCATGCCGCCCGTGGTGCGGCTGACCAGTCTGGGCATACGGCAGGTCAACAAAGAACAGGTCGAAGCCGGCATTACCTTTGGCTGCACGCCGCTGCAAGTGCTGTTCAAGGTGCAGATTCCGGGCGCCATGCCGTCCATCATGGCCGGCATCAACCAGACCATCATGATGGCGCTGTCCATGGTCATCATTGCGTCCATGGTCGGGGCAGGGGGCTTGGGCAACGACGTGCTGGCCAGTATCCAGCGCCTCGATATTGGTCTGGGTTTTGAGTCGGGCCTGGCGGTGGTGCTGCTGGCCATCATGCTCGACCGTATTACCGAGACCTTTGGCAGCGCCCAGCCCCGGCGCAGCTGGCGCGCCAAACTGGGCCTGGGTGAGCGCGCCAAAGGCGCCGATTTACCATGAGCGCAGCGCCTGCCACCACGCCACCTAGCGGCGCAGCGGTGCACCGCTTTGTGTTTCTGACCCTGCCCAATTACTCGCTGATTGCGCTCTCCAGCGCGGTCGAGGCCTTGCGCATGGCCAACCGCGTGGCCAAAAAAGAGGTCTACCAGTGGACGCTGGCCAGCATAGACGGCGTGCCTGTGGCCGCCAGCAACGGCCTGTCCATGGCGCCCACTGTGGCCTTGGACGACGCGGGCCCGGCGCAAATCGTCTTTGTCTGCGGCGGCGTGGACATTGAGGACGCCTGCACCAGCGAGGTGATAGCGGCGCTGCGGCGCCTGGCCCAGCGGCAAATGGCGCTGGGCTCGCTGTGCACCGGCGGCTATGTGCTGGCCAAGGCCGGGCTGCTGGACAAGTACAAGGCGGTGGTGCACTGGGAAAACATGTCTGCGCTGGAAGAACAGTTTCCCAAAGTAATTTTTTCGCGCCAGTTGTTTGCCATTGACCGCGACCGCTACACCTGCTCGGGCGGCGTGGCGCCGCTCGATTTGATGCTCAACATCATCCAGGGGCATTTGGGGCGCGACGTGGCGCCCATGATTTCCGAGCAGTTCATCCTGGACCGTATCCGCAACGACCAGGACCGCCAGCATGTGCCGCTGATGGCGCGCGTGGGCCTGTTCCACGAAAACCTGATTGAGGCCGCCGCCCTGATGGAGGCCAATTTGGAAGAGCCTCTGTCGCTCGACGAGATCGCATCCCTGGTGGGCGTCTCGCGCCGCCAGATTGAGCGCCTGTTCAAACGTTACGTGGGTGAGGTACCCACCAAGTACTACCTCGACATGCGCCTGCGCCGCGCCCGCAGCCTGCTGCTGCAAACCGCCATGTCGGTAATGGAAGTGGCCGTGGCCTGCGGATTTCAGTCGCCGCCGCACTTTTCCAAGTGCTACCGCGACCTGTTTGGCCACACCCCTAGTGCGGAGCGGCGCAACAGTCGGCTGGCGTTGTTGGCGCCGGTATCCAGCAAAGGAAGCCTCTCTTAGAGTGGTGTTTCAAATGCGCGGTATTTGAGTTAGTCCGGACTTCATTTCCCCCCTATCCCCCCAGCCCCCTTTCCACCCCAGCGGGGTGGAAAGGGGGAGCTAACAGCCACATTTTGTTGTGTCGCTTCGGCTGGGGCACCACTGGCCACTACTGTGGATCGGTCGTCGGCAGCCGCATGTTTCGCGCACGGGCAGGCGCCACGCCGGTAGAAGGCTAGCCGAAGCGACAAAACCAAATGTGGCTGTTTGGCCCCCCTCTCTCGCCCGCTGGGCGAGAGAGGGGGTGGGGGAGAGAGTGGGCAAAAAGCGCAGCAGTGCTTTACCGCTCAAGCACCAGGCAGGTGCGCGAGGCCAGACTCGCCCAAGCTGCTTTAGCGAAACACCACCGTACGGCTGCCGTTCAAAAACACCCGGCGTTCAATGTGAAAGCGCAAGGCGGTGGCCAGCGCGCGGCATTCGGAATCGCGTCCGGCGGCGGCCAGCTTTTCGGGGGTGTAGGTGTGGTCCACGCGCTCGACAAACTGCTCGATGATCGGGCCTTCGTCCAGGTCAGCGGTCACATAGTGCGCCGTAGCACCGGTGAGTTTGACGCCGCGCGTGTGCGCCTGGTGGTAGGGCTTGGCGCCTTTGAAACCGGGCAAGAACGAGTGGTGGATGTTCATGGCGCGGCCGCGCAGGTTGCGGCACAAGTCGTCGGACAGCACTTGCATGTAGCGCGCCAACACCACCAGTTCGCTTTGCGTTTCTTCCACGATCGCCAAGAGGCGTGCTTCCTGGCCGGCTTTGGTGTCCGGCGTGACCGGCAGGTGGACATAAGGAATGCCGTGCGACTCCACCAGCGCCTTGAGGTCGGGGTGGTTGGAGACCACGGTGGTGATGTCCATATTGAGCTCGCCCGTGCGCTGGCGGTACAGCAGATCGACCAGACAGTGGTCGAATTTGGACACCATGATCAGCACGCGCGGCTTTTTGGCGCCGTCGTAGATCGACCATTCCATGGCCTCTTTGGTCGCGATTTCTTCAAATTGCGCGCGCAAGTCGTCCAGCGCCGGCGTGTGTTCGGGGTCGGCGTAAAAGGTGACGCGCACAAAAAAGCGCTCGCTCAGGATGTCGTCAAACTGCTGCATGTCGGTGATGTAGCAGCGACGCGAGGCCAAAAACCCCGACACCGCCGCGACCGTACCCAGGCGGCTGGTGCAACTGGCGTTCAGGATGTAGTGCGGCTTGCCTTCGAGTGCGACGGTCATGGGGAAATGCTCCTTGTGGGTTCTGTGGGCGGGCCCGCGAAACGGCCCGGCTTGGGTGGCTGGAGTCTATGGATTCCATTGGCCTGATGTTATCTGCGCGCGACGGCATTGTTTGCTTGCGCGACGCCTGCCCGACCCATGGCGGCAATTGCTTGCATTGCATTCATGCCCGGCAGACGTGTCGTATAGCGACAATCGCAAGTCGCTAAACTGTCATCCGTTCAGTCTCGCGACTCGTACATTGCAATCACATTTGCGCAGGCCTTGCGAAGGGCGCGCCAGAAACCAACCCTAAGGAGTTAGCCGTGGCTGAAGAATTTGACGACCTGGACCTGAACACGCTCAACGACGAAGAATTGACCGAGCAGGTCCATGACGACTTGTACAACGGCCTGCGTGACGAAGTGGTGGAAGCCACCAATATCTTGCTCCAGCGCGGTTGGTCTGCCGCCCGGGTGCTAGACGACGCATTGGTTGAAGGCATGCGCATTGTGGGCGTGGACTTCCGTGACGGTATTTTGTTTGTGCCCGAAGTGCTGCTGGCGGCCAATGCCATGAAGGGCGGAATGGAAATTTTGCGCCCCCTGCTGGCTGAGACCGGCGTAGAGCCCATCGGCAAGATGGTGATTGGCACCGTCAAAGGCGACATCCACGACATCGGCAAAAACCTGGTCGGCATGATGATGGAGGGCGCAGGCTTTGAGGTCATTGACCTGGGCATCAATAACCCCGTCGAGAAATACCTGGCCGCCTTGGAAGAGCACAAGCCCGACATTTTGGGCCTGTCGGCCTTGCTGACCACGACCATGCCTTACATGAAGGTGGTGATCGACACCCTG
>CANFNE010000112.1 GCA_947448105.1 Burkholderiales bacterium | reverse complement strand
TCAACACCGGCCACCTGATCGACGAACACGGTGCCGCAGGCGTCGCGCACTGAACCCGATCCAAGAGAAATTCCAAGATGCTAAAAATTACCTGCCCCTGGTGCGGTCCCCGCGCCGAAAGTGAATTCAGCTGCGGCGGCGAGGCCCATATTGCCCGACCGCTCGACACCGACGCCCTCTCCGATGAACAGTGGGGCGACTACCTGTTCATGCGCAAAAACCCCAAAGGCCTGCACCGCGAGCAGTGGCTGCACGCGGCGGGCTGCCGCCGCTGGTTCAACGCCGAGCGCAATACCGTGAGCTACGTGTTCACCCAGTTTTACAAGCCCGGCGAAACGCCGCTTGAGTCCGTTTCATCCGCAGGAGGTGCCAAGTGAGCGCTAGCCGTATTCCCGCACGGGGCGAGCGCATTGACCGCTCCAAACCTTTGCAATTCCAATTCAATGGCCGCAGCTTTTCGGGCTTTGCCGGTGACACGCTGGCCTCGGCCTTGCTGGCCGCAGGCGAAAGCCTGTTTTCGCGTTCCTGGAAATACCACCGGCCCCGGGGCCTGGTGACATCGGGCATTGAAGAGCCTTCGGCGCTGGTGCAGCTCGAATCCGGCAGCCACACCATTCCCAACGCCAAGATGCCCGAGGTGGAGTTGTACGCGCAACTTAACGCCGAGAGCGTCAACGGCTGGCCCCATGTGCTGAGCCGCCTGCTGAGCCCCAACCGCTGGGGCACGCCGCTGTTTCCGGCAGGCTTCTATTACAAGACCTTTATGTGGCCGGCCAAGGCCTGGATGTTTTACGAGCGCTTTATCCGCAAGGCCGGTGGCCTGGGTTCGGCGCCCGAGGTGGAAGACAAGGCCAGCTATGTGCACCAAAACGTGCATTGCGACGTGCTGGTGGCTGGCGCCGGCGTGGCCGGTCTGGCCGCCGCACTGGCTGCGGCACGCAGCGGCGCGCGGGTGATTTTGGCCGAGCTGGGCCCCGCCCTGGGCGGTTCTGCCCACCGCCTGAGCGGCAGCATTGACGGCATGTCGGCTTCCGCCTGGGTCAAGGCGGCTGAGGCCGAACTGGCCGCGTGTGCGGAGGTGCGCATCATCAAGCGCGGCGTGGTGTTTGGCTACCACGACCACAACTTTCTTACCATCCGCGAGTCCTTGAACGACCACCTGCCGTTGGCGCAGCGCAGCGGTTTTCGCGAGCGGCTGTGGCGCGTGCGCGCCGCCCAAGTGGTGCTGGCCACCGGTTCGCATGAGCGCCCCATGGTGTTTGGCAACAACGACCTGCCCGGCGTGATGCTGTCGTCGGCCATGGCCGACTACCTGCAGCTCTACGGCGTGCTGGTGGGCAAAAACCTGGTGCTGCTGACCAACAACGACACGGCCTATGCCGACGCGCTGGTGCTGAAGGCTGCGGGCGCGGCGGTCACCGTGGTCGACACGCGGCCAGACGGCAAGAATGTGGGCGAACTGGTGCATCAGGCCAAAGCCGCAGGCGTTACCGACTTGCGCGGCCATGTGCCCCTGCAAGCCAGTGGTAGCGTGGCGGTGACCTCGGTCACCGTTTGCCAGATGGTGGGCGACCGCGCCAGTGGCAATCGCCACGTGCTGGCCTGCGACGCCCTGGGCATGGCCGGGGGCTGGAACCCGGCCATCCATTTGTATTCGCACTCGGGCGGCAAAGCGGTGTGGAACGAGGCAGCTTGCTCCTTCCAACCCGGCACGCCCATGGCCAACCAGGCCAGCGTGGGCGCGTGCGCCGCCACCACCGGTTTGGCGCAGTCGCTGGCGCAGGCCAGCGCGGCCGGAGCCGCTGCGGCGACAGCCGCTGGCTTTACCGCCACTGCGCAAAGCTTTGCAGTGACCGAGCCCGTGCAAGAGCCCATCGCCGCCTTCTGGATTGCCGAGACTGGCGAGCCGGTGTCGCGCCGCGCCAAGGCATTTATCGACTACCAAAACGACGTGGGCGCCAGCGACATCGAGCTTGCAGTGCGCGAAGGCTTTGAGTCGATCGAGCACATCAAACGCTACACCGCCATGGGCTTTGGCACCGACCAAGGCAAGCTGGGCAATATCAACGGCATGGCGCTGGCCGCCCGCGCGCTGAACAAACCCATCGACAAAGTCGGCACTACCACCTTCCGCCCCAATTACGTGCCCATCAGCTTTGGCGTGTTTGCCGGACTGGAGCGCGGCGACCTGTTTGACCCCGCGCGCCACACCAGCCCGCACCGCCAGCACGTGGCCGCAGGCGCCCCGTTTGAGGATGTGGGCCAGTGGAAGCGCCCCTGGTTCTTCCCCAAGGCGGGCGAAGACATGCACCAAGCGGTCAACCGCGAAGTGCTGGCCGTGCGCAACGGCGTGGGCATCATGGACGCATCGACCCTGGGCAAGATCGACATCCAGGGACCGGACGCAGCCAAGCTGCTGAACTGGATGTACACCAACCCCTGGCTCAAGCTCGAAATTGGCAAAGCCCGCTACGGCCTGATGCTCGATGAAAACGGCATGGTGTTTGACGACGGCGTGACTGTGCGCCTGGGCGAAGAGCGCTTTTTGATGACCACCACCACCGGCGGCGCAGCGCGCGTGCTGGGCTGGATGGAACGCTGGGTGCAAACCGAGTGGCCGGACATGAAGGTGTTCATGACCACCGTCACCGAGCAGTGGTCTACCTTTGCGGTGGTCGGCCCCAAGAGCCGCGCCGTGGTGCAAAAGCTGTGCAGCGACGTGGATTTGTCGCCCGAAGCCTTCCCCTTCATGAGCTACCGCGAAGGCACAGTGGCCGGGGTGAAGGCGCGCATCATGCGCATCAGCTTCTCGGGCGAGTTGTCCTTTGAGGTGAATGTGCCCTCGCACACCGGCGCCCACGTGTGGCGCGCGCTGATGGCCGCTGGCGCTGAATTTGACATCACGCCCTATGGCACCGAGTCCATGCACGTGCTGCGGGCCGAGAAGGGCTACATCATCGTCGGCCAGGAAACCGATGGATCGATCACGCCTTACGACCTGGGCATGGGCGGCATGGTCTCCAAGACCAAAGATTTTTTGGGCCGCCGCTCGCTGAGTCGCAGCGACACCGCAGGCGGCGACCGCAAGCAACTCGTGGGCTTGCTGACCGACGACGCGGCCACCGTGCTGCCCGAAGGTTCGCAAATCACCCGCAACGCTACTTTGCCTGCGCTGCCCGTGCCCATGGTGGGCCATGTGACGTCGAGCTACTTCAGTCCCACCGTCGGCCGCCCGATTGCCATGGCGGTCGTGCGCGGCGGTTTGTCGCGCATGGGCGAGAAGGTTTACATCCCGCTGGTGGACGGTCGCATCGTCGCCGCCACCATTTGCAGCCCGGTCTTTTACGACCCCGAAGGAAAGCGCCACCATGTCTAATGTTGTTTTGGAAAGCCCCCTGGCCGCGCTCACAGGCCTGGGCCAGCGTGTGTTGACGGTCGATGGCGCCAGCGTGACCCTGGGTGAACAGGCGTTTACCGACATGCTCAATATCCGTGGCAACGCGGCAGACGCGACTTTTGTGGCGGCCGTGCAAAGCGCCACCGGTTTGTCGCTGCCGCTCACGGCCAATACCGCCAGCGTTGGCGCGAGTGGGCAACTGCTGTGGCTTGGACCCGACGAGTGGGTTTTGAAGTTCCCACCGGGTGGCGCGCAATACCAGCACCCCAGCCCCGCTGAGGCCATGGAAACTAGCTTGCGCAGCGCGCTGGCCGGCCTGCATGTGTCTTTGGTTCCGGTGGGCCACGGCTTTACCACCTTGGTAGTGCAGGGCGCAGGCGCGGCTGATCTGCTGGCACGCGGCTGCCCGCTGGACTTTCATCCGCGCGCCTTTGGCGCGGGCGCCGTGGCGCAAAGCCATGTGGCCAAGGCCGGCGCCACGCTCTTGTGCCTGGCGGCCGGCACGCACTATGAGCTGACGGTGCGCCGCAGCTTTGCCGACTACCTGTACCGCTGGCTCTGCGAAGCCGGTGCTGCCTAAGCGGGGTGCGGGGCTCGCCCCGCCTTGCTTGCGCCCACAGTCCACGCCCCTTTCTTTTTAAGGCAGCCCATGGCCTATTCCCTCGGTATCGACACCGGCGGCACGTTCACGGACGTGGTGCTGCTCAACGCGCAGCGCCAGGTGCTTGCGTCTGCCAAAAGCCTGACCACGCGCTTTGACCTGGCCCAGGGCATTGCCGGGGCGCTGGACCAACTGCCCCAAGCCTGGCTGGGGCAGGTGTCTTTGGTCTCACTGTCCACCACGCTGACCACCAACTCGGTGGTTGAGGGCAAGGGCTCGCCGGTGTGCGTGCTGCTGGCGGGTTACGACGCGCTGCAGGTCAAAAGCAGCGGCCTGGTCGATTTGCTGGGCAGCGAAGGCATCGTCTGCCTGCCGGGCGGCCACGACGCCGGGGGCATTGCCACCCAGGCGCTGGACGAGGCGGCCTCACGCGCAGCCATTGCCCAGCACATGGGCCGGGTGTCCGCCTTTGCCATTTCTGCCACCTTTGGCGTGCGCAACCCGGCGCACGAGGTGCAATTGCGCCAGTGGGTGCAAGAGCTGTGCGACGTGCCGGTCACCTGCGGCCACGAGCTGGCGTCGAGCCTGGGCGCACCCCGGCGCGCGCTGACTGCGGCGCTCAACGCCCGCATGATTTTTCATGTCAAGGCGCTGATTGAATCGGTGCAGCGCACCCTGGCCGCGCGCGCCATTGACGCGCCGCTGATGGTGGTGCAGGGCGACGGTTCGCTGATTAACGTGGCCAGCGCCTTGCGCCGCCCGGTAAACACCGTGCTCTCGGGCCCGGCGGCCAGCGTGCTGGGGGCCTGCGCCCTGAGCGGCCTGCAAAACGCCGTGGTGGCCGACATGGGCGGCACCACTACCGACATTGCTGTGGTGCGCAACGGCCTGCCCGAGCTCAGCTTTGACGGCGCCATGGTCGGCAACTGGCGCCCCATGGTGGAGGCGGTCAAGGTCTACGCCGTGGGCCTGGGCGGCGACAGCGAAGTGCGCCTGCACGGCGGTGAGGGCCTCACCATCGGCCCGCGCCGGGTCGTGCCCCTGAGCCTGCTGGCCCACCAGCACCCCCAGATATTGGCCGCGCTGGAGCGCCAGCAAAACGAGACGCCGCACGCCAGCCAGATGCGATTTGCCCAGCGCCTGCACGCGGACGCCGCGCTGCTCTCGCGCCTGAACGACGACGAACTGTTCGCCTGGGAAACCCTGGCCCAAGGCCCGGTAGACCTGGAGCGCGCCAATATGGAAAACCGTGCCCTGGCCCGCGCCATTGCCCGCTTGGAGCGCAAGGGGCTGGCGATTTACAGCGGTTTTACGCCCAGCGACGCGGCCCATGTGCTGGGCCTGTCTGGCCATTGGAGCGCCGCTGGTGCCACCTTTGCGGCCCGCATCTGGGCGCGCCAGATGCGCCATATGTATGGCCTGGGCACCTGGAAGCAGGGCGACGCCCTGGGCCCGGCGCAAGACGTGGTGGCCAAGGTGGTGGACACGATTTGCCAAAAACTGATCGAAGCCGGCCTGAACGACGCCGGGCAGATGAACGAGTCTTCGGCCGGCAAGGTGGCTGCCTTGCTCACCGCCATGGCGTTGGGCGGCGGCAAGGCTGCGGCAGCTGATGCAGCAACAGATGCGCAAGGTGCCCCTGGCGCCTCTGCTTCGGGCAGCAGCGCGGTGTTCCAGTTGCAGTTTTCGCCGTCCATGCCCGTGGTGGGCGTGGGCGCGCCCGCGTCGAGCTACTACCCGGCAGTGGCGCAGGCCTTGGGGGTGGAGTTGCAGTTGCCGCCTTTTGCCGAGGTGGCCAATGCCGTGGGCGCGGTGCTCGGGCAGGTGTCGCAGCGCGTGCACCTGACGCTTACCCAACCCGCCCGCGGCGTGTTCAAGGTGTTTACCGCGCAGGGGCCGGTGGATTTTGGGGATTTGGCGTCCGCTGTTGCACACGCGCAACAGTTGGCGGGTGCAGAAGCCCATGCGCGCGCCATGGCCGCGGGTGCCGCGCAGGCCGAGGTGGTTTACACCCAGCGCAACAACAGCGTCAACAACGACATTGACGGCAATGTGTTTTTTGAGGCGGTGGTTACCGCCACGGCCAGCGGGGCCCCGCAGCGCAAGGCCTAAGGTCCGCAGCCGCCTAATAGAACAGGAAAAACCCGTTGGCGGTACACAGCGCGCCCAAGGCACCCAGAGCGGCGCCGGCCCAAAACAGCACGGGCAGCCCGGCCACAATGGCCACTGACAGCAGCACAATGGCGATTTGCAGCGCGCCTTCGGCATAGTCAAACCACGGGTCTTGGCGCATGGCGTGGTCGCGCACCGCTTCGTGCTCTTTGGCCACCAGCAGCAGCTCTTTTTTACCTTCTTTGGTCTCGGGCTCCGACTCGTAGCGCTCGATGGTCTTTTTGTAGTCCTCGATCTTCTTTTGCATCGCCTCTTTGGCGGCCGCGGGCATGCCTGGCTCGCGCATCAACTGCAGCTCCAGGTCGGTGGCGGCAATCTTGAGCGCTGTTTGGCGTATGGATTTGGCCTGGTAGAAGGCGTAGCTGTTGGCCGCCAGGATGTTCTCTTGTGTGATGTCCTTGCCCGCGTTGGATCCGCCCAGGCTGGCGATGGCGAGCACCATGGCCAGGATGGAAATGGTCAGTGCGGTGCGGTTTTTGCCACCGCTGCCTTCGGTTTCTTCAATCAATTCAGACGCTTCGTGGGCTTCCATGGCTGGGTTTCGCTGGAGTTGGAGTGGGGCGAAGTGTAGCGGCGGCGCGGGGGGGGGGCGCCGCAACCCGTCGCTTAGGCGGCTCGGTCCGCCCTTTCTCTGCCTTTCCCTGCCTTTCCCAATCGACTGGGCCCTGAGTATTTGTGTGCGAATATACCAAATAAATGGATAATGGCGATTCACGGACAGTTTTGCCGTTTGTATCAAGTTGCACATTTTTTGTTCTAACTTCATGAGAATCGTTGTTTTGGCCGTCCCCACTTATGCTGACCCCACCGATGCGCACACTTAAAGACATTTCTCGTTCGGCCTCCATGCCAAGCCGCTTGGCGCTGACGCTCAAACTTCTGGTGCGCAAGGTCCCAAGCCTCGCAGGCGAGTTGGGCACCTCCGCTTTCTCCTTGGCGATGTTGGTTTTTCTGGTGCAAGAGGCGCGCGCGACCGCCCTGTCCCAGGACGCCAGTCTGGCCGCTCAGCCCATGGATACCTCGGATTTGGACGCGGTGCGTCAGGTCTTTGGCGATTCGGCGGCCGACCAGGTGGCGGGGATTGACTACACCGCGATTGCCGATGCGGTAGCCCAGATTGCTGATTTGTATGCGCAGGAAGCGCTGGTGGACGAGGAGGTAGACCTGTTGGCCGAAGGTGCAACGGGCCAAACCGATGCCGCTGTGCAAGGCATGGACGCCGAACTCGGTCGGGTTGATCTTTTGTTGCAAGACGCGGTCCAGTATGCGCAGTTGTCGCCGGAAGTGCTTCCGGCTGCAACAAGTCCGGTCGTGGCCGAGGAGTCCGACGACCGCGGCGGCATTCTGCCCTTCCTGTTCTTCGGTGCAGGGGTTGCGCTGGCTGGATCTGGTTCTTCGGGTTCCACGACTGCGCCCGTCGAGTACTACAAAAGCGCTGGTTATGCGGCAGACGGATACATCAGCGGTGCCACGGTTTTCCAGGATTTGAACGGCAACGGCAAGTGGGACGCGGGCGAGCCCAAGGGCGTGACTGACGCCAACGGCAAGTTCTCCATTGACCTGGTCAAGAACAGCACGGCAACCTTGATCGTCACCGGTGGTACAGACACCAGCACCGGCCTGACTTTTACTGGCGTCTTGAAGGCGCCACCAGGCTCTTCCATCGTCACGCCAATGACCACCATGGTGCAGGCGTTGATTGAGTCCACCGGCTTGACTTTGGAGCAGGCCAAAGCGGTTGTAGTGAAAG
>CANFNE010000111.1 GCA_947448105.1 Burkholderiales bacterium | reverse complement strand
CCCCAGCGGGGTGGAAAGGGGGAGCTAACAGCCACATTTTGTTACGTCGCTTCGGCTAGGGCACCACTGGCCACTACTGTGGATCGTTGGCTGGCAGCCGTATTTCACGCGCGCAGGAGGGCGCCACGCCAGTAGAAGCCTAGCCGAAGCGACAAAACCAAATGTGGGCTTCAGCCCCCCTCGCTCGCCCGCTGGGCGAGAGAGGGGTTGGGGGAGAGAGTGGGCAAACACGCCAGGCATGCCCCTACCAAACACCTCCCAAGCCAAGGGTGTGCGCCTAATGCGCCCCTGCCGCCGCGTCCGCCGCACTGGGTGCTTGCGGGCCACCGCCGGGCGCAGCAGGCGGCGCCATACGCACCCGTTTGGCAAACCAGATGCTCGGAATCAAGAGCATAAATATGACCGCCGAGCCCATAAAGATGTCATTGGCTGCCAGCATAAAAGCCTGCTGATCGACCAGGCGGTTGATGGTGGCCAGGCTTTGCGCGTTGTTAAGCCCCAGAGAAGACAAGCCCCCCAGCGCGCTGGTCGTGGCCTGGCTGCCCAGGTTGACCGATTCGATGATTTGCGCGTGGTGCACCGCAGCCCGGTCTTGCCATAGCGTGATAGTGATAGACGTGCCAAAGGCGCCGCCCACAATCCGCATGAAGTTGGACAAGCCCGAAGCCGAGGCCATTTGCGCCGGCGCTATGCCGCCCAGCGTAATGCTGCTCAAAGGAATAAAGAAAAACGCCACCGCCACGCCCTGCACGATGGTGGGGATCATGATGGTGAAGAAGTCCGCCTGCGTGTTGAAGTGCGCGCGCATGATCAGCACGATGGCAAACATCACAAAGGCAAAGGTGGCCAGCATGCGGGGGTCAGTTTTTTGCACGTTTTTGCCCACGATAGGCGACAGCAAAATGGCAAACAAACCCACGGGCGCCAGCAGCATGCCGGCCTGGGTGGAGGTGTAGCCCATGAACTGCTGCAGCCACAGCGGCAGCAGCACCAGGTTGCCAATAAACAGGCTGTAGGCGATGGCCAGGCAGATGGAACCTACGCGGAAGTTGCGCAGCTTGAGCAAACGCAAGTCCACCACCGGGTGCTTGTCGGTCAGTTCCCATGCGATAAAAAAAGCGCCACCAATCAGCGCTACCAGCCCCAGGGTGATGATTTCGCCGGAGTGGAACCAGTCCAGCTCTTTGCCCCGGTCGAGCATGATTTGCAAGGCCGCCACGGCCAGCACCAGCAGGGTCAGGCCCATGGTGTCAATGGGTAGCTTGTGGGTAGGGGTTTCGCGCTTCTTGTAAATCGTCCAGGTAATGAACGCGGCCAAAAAGCCCACGGGAATGTTGATGTAAAAAATCCAGCCCCAGTGCATATTGTCCGTAATCCAGCCGCCCAGAAGCGGTCCCATTACGGGCGCTACCAGCGTGGTCATGGCCCATAGCGCCATAGCCAACCCGGCCATGGCCGGTGGATAGCTCGACAGCAACAAGGTCTGCGCCAAAGGCATCATGGGCCCGGCGACAAAACCCTGCAGCGCGCGCATGGCGATCAGCGTGGACATATTGGGTGCCAGGCCGCACAGCCAGGATGCGATCACAAATAGCAGCACGCTGGCAGTAAACAAGCGCACCTGGCCAAAGCGCTGCGACAGCCAGCCGGTGAGCGGCACGGCAATCGCGTTGGCCACGCCAAAGCTGGTGACCACCCAGGTGCCCTGGTTGGGGCTGACACCCAAGTCACCGGCAATGGCCGGCAGGGACACATTGGCAATCGACGAGTCCAGCACGTTCATGAACGTGGCGGCCGACAGCGCAATCGTGCCCCACAGGCGCGCCGATCCCTGCAAGGGCTGGTGTTGCGCAAACGAGGGCGCCGCCGCAGCGGGCGCTGCTACCGGCGCAGGCGTGCTGTCTGCGGCTGGAAGGGCTGCGCTCATGGCGCTTTGGCGCCGCGGCCCTGGCCTGCGTTGGCGGCGATGATGCGCTTGATCTCAGCCGTGGCTTGTTCGTCCAGCATGGCGTACACATCGGTTTGCACGCTGGACGTGGCGCGCGGTGCGTCCGCCAGCGCTTTGCCGTCTTGCTGGGTCACGTCTACGGTGGCTTCCATGGACAGGCCCACGCGCAGGGGCTTGGCGGCCACTTCTTTGGCGTCCAGCGCCACGCGCACCGGCACGCGCTGAACCACCTTGATCCAGTTGCCCGTGGCGTTTTGCGCGGGCAAGAGCGAGAACGCAGCGCCCGTGCCAGCGCCCAGACCGGCCACGGTGCCTTTGTATTCCACGTGCTTGCCGTACAGGTCGGCGGTCAGCGTCACCGGCTGGCCGATGCGGATATTGCGCAGCTGCACTTCCTTGAAGTTGGCGTCCACCCACAGGGTGTCCAGCGCAATCACCGACATCAGCGGCGTGCCTGCGGCTACGCGCTGGCCGAGTTGCACCGTGCGCTTGGCCACAAAACCGTCTACCGGGGCGGGCAGGGCGGCGCGGTGCAGCGCCAGATAGGCTTCGCGCATCTTGGCGGCGGCGGCTTCTACGCTGGGGTGGTTTTCCAGCCTGGTGCCGTCGGTCAGCGTCTGGTTGCTGCCCAACTGGTCGCGGGCGGTGGCCACTGCGGCTTTGGCAGCGGCCAGTGCGCTTTGCGCTTGCGCGAGTTGCGACTGGGTATGCGCCAGCTCTTCTTTGGACACCGCGCCGTTGCCCACCAGCGACTGGCGTCGGGCCAGGTCATCGCTGGCGCGGGTAACTTCGGTTTGGGCTTTGGCCACATCGGTGTCGCGCACGCTGATTTGCGCCTCCAGCGTCTGGTTGTTGGCATACAGGCCGCGCACCTGGCGCACCGCCTGGGCCAGATTGGCCTGGGCCAGTTGCAGCGCCACTTTGGCGTCGGCCGGGTCGAGTTGCACCAGGGGCTGGCCGGCTTTGACGAAGTCGGTGTCGTCGGCCAGGATGGCCGTGACGGTGCCACCGATTTGCGGCGTGATCTGGATGACGTTGCCCTGGACATAGGCGTTGTCGGTGGATTCCTGGTGGCGCCCCTCAAACCAGGTGTAGCCGCCGTAGGCCAGACCGATCAGGACGACCAAAGCGACCACGGTCAGGGCTTTTTGGCGTGCGCCGGATGCTGGTGCGGCAGGGGTGTTGGGGGATGTGCTCATGGGGTGTTCTCTTGAATCAAATAAATGGGGGGTGACTAAAGGATGCGTAGGGGCTCAGGGCGCAGCCACGCTGCCACCGGTGGCGCGCAGCAGCTGGGCCTGGGCGTCCAGGCTGCGGGCGCGCAGCTCAATGGCCTGGCGTTCTTGCGCCAGCACCGCGGACTGGGCGTTGAGCACGTTGGCGCGGCTGCTCATGCCGGCGGCAAAGCGCTGCGCCGCAATGTCTTGCAGGGTTTGGGCTGCGGTTAGTGCTACTTGCTGTTCCTGGCTTTGGCGGGCCATCGACTGCAGCGTGGTGATCTGGTCTGCCACTTCGCGCACCGCCTCAAGCACCAGCGCGTTGTAGGACTCGATGGCCACGTCCACATCGGCGGCGCGGCCTTTGAGCTGCGCGCGCAGGCGCCCGCCATCAAACATCGGCAGGCGTATGGCCGGGCCCACGCCCCATTGCTCGCTGCCCGCCTTGGAGATGTTGCCAAAGCCAATGCTGTTCAAGCCCGCAAAAGCCACCAGGTTGATGTTGGGATAGAACTGCGCCTTGGCCACTTCCACATCGCTCAACGCGGCCTCCACGCGGGCGCGGGCGGCCGCCACATCGGGCCGGTTGGCCAGCAAATCCAGGGGCACGGCTTGGGGCGCGGCCTGGGGCTTGATTTGCGCCAGCGTGCCCGCTTGCAGGTCTTGCAGGCCCAAGGGTTGGCCGGTTAGCGCAGCCAATGCGTTGCGCGTCAACGCCGCTTGCTCGCGCAGGCTTTCTGCGTATTGGCGGATCTCGGGCAGGCTGGCTTCGCTGCTGCGTAACTCGGTGGGGCTGTCCAGGCCGGCGGCCAAGCGCGACTGCACCAGCGCCAGCAACTGTTCACGCTGGGCCAGATTGCGCTGGGCCAGCGCTTGCAGCGCATTGATGCGCAGCAGCGTGAAATAGCTGCGCGTCACCTGCGTGGCCAGCAGCAGTTCGGCGGCCTGGGCATCGGCCTGCGCGGCGCGCACTTGGCCCAGCGCCGCGTCCAGGGCGGCGCGGTTTTTGCCGAACAGGTCGAATTCGTAGCCTGCGTTGATCTGGGCGTTGGCCGTCTCGTAGACGCCGCCGGCCAGCGGTGGCGGGTAAATGCTGTTGGCGCTAAAGCGCTGGCGCGTGGCGTCCACTGATCCGTTCACGTTGGGCAACTCGGTGCTGGCTAAGGTGTCGGTCAGCGCCTGGGTGCGCGCCACACGGGCCTGGGCGATGCGCAGGTTAGGGTGGTTTTGCAGCGCTTGTGCCACCAGTGCGTCAAGTTGCGCGTCGCCAAAACGGATCCACCAGGCGTTTGGGGCTGCGGGCGGGGTGGCCCCGGTGGGCGCAGGCACAGTTTTGGCAGCGGCAATGCCCAGGCCCAAAGCCTGCGGTTCGGTCATGCGCGCTTTGGGGCCAATACCGGCAAAGTTGGCGCAGCCGCCCAGGCCAAGCGCCAGGGCGAACAGTGCCGCGCTGCGGCACCAGGGCGCAGGCACGGGAGAAAAAAGACTAAAGGGCATCGGGGTTTCCTGAGGGCGTAGATGAATGAGGGACAACGGCGCAGTCGGCGCCTTGCGATAAAAAGGCCAGCGGCGTGTGCGCGGCACTCGCCTGGCTGGTATTGGCCAGCACGCGCTGGAGCAGGCTTTTGAGCGTGGCAAATTCTCCGGCGTCCAGGCCGGTCAGGTGCTGGTTGAGCACGGTGCACAAGACGCTGGGAATGCCTTGCGCCACCTCGCGCCCAGTGTCGGTCAGCGCAATATTGACCACCCTGCGGTCGGTCTCGGACCGGATGCGCTTGCACAGACCCTTGGCCTCTAAGCGATCGAGCAGCCGGGTCATGGCGCCAGCGTCCAGATTGCAGGCCCGCGCCAGTTCAGCCACGGTAGACGCGTGGCCCTGGTGCAGCTTGAGCATGGGCAGCCATTGGGCGCTGGTCAGGTCCGATTCGGCCAGCTGCGCGTCAATGCCATGGGCCATGCTGCTCAAAATCAGGCGCATGAGGTAGCCCACGCTGTCCTCGGGGCGGTAGTTCTCCAGGTCGTAAAAGGCGGGCTGATCAGGGTTAACCATGAGTGGGATTGTATTGCATGCCTAGGCAACTATTGCCCTGCCAACCAATACCCTCGGTGCTTGTGCGGCACTAAAAAAAACGCCGCCGGGGATCTCTCCCAGGGCGGCGTGTGGCGTGTGCGGGGTGAAGCGCGTTACTTCAGCACGTCCCCAATGCACAGGTATTTGATTTCCAGGTAGTCGTCCATGCCCCAGTGCGAGCCCTCGCGGCCCAGACCGGACTGCTTTACGCCGCCAAAAGGCACGTGCTCGGTGGCCAAAATGCCCACGTTGATGCCGACCATGCCGTATTCCAGCGCCTCGGCTACGCGGTAAATGCGGCCAATGTCACGGCTGTAAAAGTAGCTGGCCAGCCCAAACTCGGTGTTGTTGGCGGCGTCAACGGCTTCTTGCTCTTTGTCGAACTTGAAGATGGGCGCAAACGGGCCAAAGGTTTCTTCGCGCGCGCAAGCCATGTCGGCCGTGGCGCCCGAGATGACGGTGGGCTCAAAAAACTGGCCGTGCAGCGCATTGCCACCGGTTTCCACCTTGCCGCCTTTGGCAATGGCGTCCGCCACGTGGCGCTTGACCTTGGCCACCGCTGCGTCTTCGATCAGCGGGCCTTGGGCCACGCCTTCCTCAAAGCCGTTGCCCACTTTCATGAGTTTGACCCGGGCGGTGAACTGGGCGACAAACTGGTCGTACACCCCGGCTTGCACATAAAAGCGGTTGGCGCAGACGCAGGTTTGGCCGGCGTTGCGGTATTTGCTGGCCAATGCGCCCTCGACCGCCGAGGCGATATCGGCGTCGTCAAACACGATAAAAGGTGCGTTGCCGCCCAGCTCCAAAGACATTTTCTTGACCGTGGGCGCACTTTGCGCCATCAAAATGCGGCCCACTTCGGTAGAACCGGTAAAGCTCAGGTGGCGCACCACGTCGCTGGCGCATATCACCTTGCCCACAGCAATCGAGTTGTCGGCATCGGCCGTGACCATATTGAGCACGCCCGCCGGAATACCGGCGCGAATTGCCAGTTCAGCGGCGGCCAGCGCGGTCAGGGGCGTGAGTTCGGCTGGTTTAATGATCACCGGGCAACCGGCGGCCAGAGCGGGCGCCACTTTGCGGGTGATCATGGCCAGCGGAAAGTTCCAGGGCGTAATGGCCGCGCACACGCCGATGGGCTGCTTGAGCACCATCAGTCGGCGGTTGTTGTCAAACTGGGGCAGGGTTTCGCCGTTGACGCGCTTGGCCTCTTCGGCAAACCACTCGACAAAGCTCGCGCCGTAGGCAATTTCGCCCTTGGCTTCAGGAAAGGGCTTGCCTTGCTCGGCCGTCATGATGCGGGCCAGGTCCTCTTGGTTGGCCATGAGCAAATCAAACCATTTGCGCAGAACAGCACTGCGTTCTTTGGCCGTTTTTGCCTTCCAGGCCGGCCAGGCGGCGTTGGCGGCGGCAATGGCGGCCTCGGTCTCGGCCGGGCCCAGATTGGCCACGTCGGCCAGTTTGTGGCCGGTGGCGGGGTCCAGCACATCAAAGCGGGTAGCGCCTGCAATCCACTGCCCGTTGATCAAGGCGTCGGTTTTGAGCAGGCTGGGGTCTTTGAGTAGGGACAGGGGAGAGGCGTTGGACATGAACGAGGGTTCCTGAAGGGGGTGGTTGGCATCAACCCGGCGCCGCGTCGCCAAGGCATCCGGGCGCACGGTAAGGGCAGGGTAAAGTGGCGTGATCTTAACGGCTCAACTCGGACGGTCCCTATGGCAATCATCAATTACATCACCCAGGTCAACCTCGACTTTGGCGCGATTTCCACGCTGCGCGCCGAGTGCGAACGCATCGGGATGCGCAAGCCGCTCATCGTTACCGACGCCGGTGTGCGCGCCGCCGGTGTGCTGGACCGGGCGCTGGCCGCGCTGGGCGACCACCCCTACGCGGTGTTTGACCAGACGCCGTCCAACCCGACCGAGGCCGCCGTGCGCGCCGCCGTGTCCTTATTGAAAAAAGAGGGCTGCGACGGCCTCATTGGCGTGGGCGGGGGCTCCAGCCTGGACCTGGCCAAGGGCGCCTGCATTGCCGCCACGCACGAGGGGCCGCTCAAAACCTACGCAACCATCGAGGGCGGCAGCCCCAAGATCACCGACCGGGTGCTGCCCCTGATTGCGGTGCCCACCACGGCGGGCACCGGCAGTGAGGTGGCGCGCGGTGCGATTGTGATCGTGGACGACGGTCGCAAACTGGGCTTTCACAGCTGGTTTCTGGTGCCCAAAATTGCCATTTGCGACCCGGAACTCACGCTGGGCCTGCCGCCCATGTTGACGGCGGCGACTGGCATGGATGCGATTGCGCACTGCATGGAAACCTTTATGGCGCCCGCGGTTAACCCGCCAGCCGACGGCATTGGCCTGGACGGCCTGGCGCGCGGCTGGGGCCACATCGAGCGCGCCACCACCACCGGCCAAGACCGCGAGGCCCGCTGGAACATGATGAGCGCCAGCATGCAAGGCGCCATGGCCTTCCAAAAAGGCCTGGGCTGCGTCCACAGCCTGAGCCACTCCTTAGGCGGTGTCAATCCGCGCCTGCACCACGGCACCTTGAACGCGCTGTTTTTGCCTGCCGTGGTGCGCTTTAACGCTGCGGCTGATTCGATCCAAAAAGAACAACGCCTGCAGCGCATGGCCCACGCCATGGGCTTGGATGGCTGCGACGCGCAGGGTGACGCGCTGGCCCTTGCGATTCGCGACATGAATGCCCGCCTGGGTTTGCCCACGGGTCTGGCCGCACTGGGTGTGACGGCGGATTTGTT